>NZ_JAHGAC010000023.1:0-1885 GCF_030248355.1 Vibrio sp. B172a
AGGGGAGTCGAACCCCTGTTACCGCCGTGAAAGGGCGGTGTCCTAGGCCTCTAGACGAACGGGACACTGGATTGAAGATATTGGGATATCTTCGTCTCTTTTACTTATAAACCGTATCAATCTGTGTGGACACTCATCGTGTATAATCATCGTTTAAGGAGGTGATCCAGCGCCAGGTTCCCCTAGCGCTACCTTGTTACGACTTCACCCCAGTCATGAACCACAAAGTGGTAAGCGTCCTCCCGAAGGTTAAACTACCTACTTCTTTTGCAGCCCACTCCCATGGTGTGACGGGCGGTGTGTACAAGGCCCGGGAACGTATTCACCGTGGCATTCTGATCCACGATTACTAGCGATTCCGACTTCATGGAGTCGAGTTGCAGACTCCAATCCGGACTACGACGCACTTTTTGGGATTCGCTCACTATCGCTAGCTTGCTGCCCTCTGTATGCGCCATTGTAGCACGTGTGTAGCCCTACTCGTAAGGGCCATGATGACTTGACGTCGTCCCCACCTTCCTCCGGTTTATCACCGGCAGTCTCCCTGGAGTTCCCGACATTACTCGCTGGCAAACAAGGATAAGGGTTGCGCTCGTTGCGGGACTTAACCCAACATTTCACAACACGAGCTGACGACAGCCATGCAGCACCTGTCTCAGAGTTCCCGAAGGCACCAATCCATCTCTGGAAAGTTCTCTGGATGTCAAGAGTAGGTAAGGTTCTTCGCGTTGCATCGAATTAAACCACATGCTCCACCGCTTGTGCGGGCCCCCGTCAATTCATTTGAGTTTTAATCTTGCGACCGTACTCCCCAGGCGGTCTACTTAACGCGTTAGCTCCGAAAGCCACGGCTCAAGGCCACAACCTCCAAGTAGACATCGTTTACGGCGTGGACTACCAGGGTATCTAATCCTGTTTGCTCCCCACGCTTTCGCATCTGAGTGTCAGTATCTGTCCAGGGGGCCGCCTTCGCCACCGGTATTCCTTCAGATCTCTACGCATTTCACCGCTACACCTGAAATTCTACCCCCCTCTACAGTACTCTAGTCTGCCAGTTTCAAATGCTATTCCGAGGTTGAGCCCCGGGCTTTCACATCTGACTTAACAAACCACCTGCATGCGCTTTACGCCCAGTAATTCCGATTAACGCTCGCACCCTCCGTATTACCGCGGCTGCTGGCACGGAGTTAGCCGGTGCTTCTTCTGTCGCTAACGTCAAGTAATGCAGCTATTAACTACACCACCTTCCTCACGACTGAAAGTGCTTTACAACCCGAAGGCCTTCTTCACACACGCGGCATGGCTGCATCAGGCTTGCGCCCATTGTGCAATATTCCCCACTGCTGCCTCCCGTAGGAGTCTGGACCGTGTCTCAGTTCCAGTGTGGCTGATCATCCTCTCAGACCAGCTAGGGATCGTCGCCTTGGTGAGCCATTACCTCACCAACTAGCTAATCCCACCTAGGCATATCCTGACGCGAGAGGCCCGAAGGTCCCCCTCTTTGGCCCGTAGGCATTATGCGGTATTAGCCATCGTTTCCAATGGTTATCCCCCACATCAGGGCAATTTCCTAGGCATTACTCACCCGTCCGCCGCTCGACGCCGTTATCGTTCCCCGAAGGTTCAGATAACTCGTTTCCGCTCGACTTGCATGTGTTAGGCCTGCCGCCAGCGTTCAATCTGAGCCATGATCAAACTCTTCAATTTAAGATTTTGTTCGGCTCAATGAATACTGAACATTACATAAGTAATGTTTGAATTGACTGTGCTGAATCTTTCGATTCAATGGTCACTTCGTTTCATTGAAACCTAATTTGATACCGCTTTCCGTTAAGAAAGAAATACCTAATTGGATTATCATCAACGAGTGCCCACACAGATTGAT
>NZ_JAHGAC010000024.1:0-11591 GCF_030248355.1 Vibrio sp. B172a
TAATGCGCACTGAATTGAGGATTCCACTGGGCTTGAAAATGCTACGGCAAATCCTGCACAAGCCATTGAAATACTTGTTAATCCAAGCCCATTAAACTTTTTTGCTATGCTCGTCCACAACGTCTGCGCTTCGTAAGTTTTCGCTTTATCTAATGCTAATCCAACAAGTGCCTTTTCTTTATCTTCACCTATAGCTTCTGCAAGCATAAGTATCTGATTTTCCTTCAAGTATGTTCTTCCTTTTCGCACGTCAGTAAGCATTTGAGGACTGATGCCTAAATCTGGGGCGATTTGCTTGTATTGCACATACTTCATTTGCTCTTTGTAAGCGTCAATGAGTTTGTTTGTATACATTTTTGAATCCTGCCTTTAGATCGTTACTAACGATTCTAGCTCATTTGTACGGAATTTATCGTATTTACACTATGAAGAATCTCGTATTAACTATACGAAATATTTCGTATTGACCGCCTTGATTTAGGCGTTTGCCCTTGACGCTTGCGTCTGGTCTTGGTGGTCACTCTCAACGGTCAAGGTGTTTGGTTATGCTTACGGAACAAGTTAAATCTCTTATAGAAAAAGAATCAGAACTTAGTCCTCGTCTATCTGGTGTGTTCTTCCGTAAGCACCTGAACCAATCCATGTATGCTGACGACGGCCAACTAACTCCGTTCGCTATCGAGTGTCATAGTTACTTTCAAGAATTGAAACGTTCTGCTGAGAAAAAAGCGTTTGCAGCTCGCCTTCAACAAGAACGCGTTCAACACGAACAGCACCAAGCTTCGATTAAGAAAGCTAACCAATCCGTTTCGAAATCTGTGAACCAGTCACGTGCCCGCTTCATCGGTTCGTTAAGATTTGAGCTAAACGCTGGCGTTCTAGTCGTTCGCTCGGCTTCTCATTACATGCAGTATCCAGCTAAGTTAATCCGTCGCTACTTGAAAAAACTCGGCGTATCCAAACTTGGTAAGTCTTTGTCTGATGGAGTTTCATTTAAGGGTGACGCTGTCACTCAAATTATAGATGCTCTTCAGGCTAAGCATGCTACGAACCTAACAGTTCCCACTGATGCTGATTTCAAGCAGCAATCTGTTTTCGAGTATATCCGTTCTTCTCTAAACGAATTATCAGCTCTTGGGTGTAATCACTTGGAGGCTCAGCCATGAGCCTAGCTCAAATCATCTATTACGACTTGCTCCCTGATTACACGGTTTCCGTGTTGGTCAAAGGCTGTGATGAATGGGATTTGCTGAAGTCGATGTCTCATCTTGAGTCTTGGGCTTCGTCTCAATTTGTGTCTTATGAGTTGGTGTCCATCACCAACACGACTTACCAAGAACGCGTTGATTTGGGGGTGTTCGATGACTACTGCAACTAACATCCTTAAGAAGTTTGATGAGCAATCGGTTCATATCGACTACCTATGTTTTACATTTGCAGTCAAGGACTTACGTCATTGTCATAACGCAGTTCAACGCCTGCATAAGCATGAGGAATACAAAGGTTTAGCGCCCAAATCTCTGTTACAACGTAACTGCAAAGCACCTAAGTTCCCTGCTCCACCTGAGTTTAATCCGACCCTTGCCAAGACGGCCGAAGAGATTGAAGCGTACAACAGCGCCTTTGATATCTGCTACCGCAACTACTTGGAAGATTGTTTGCGTATCTTCACCAATCAAGTGCTTGGGTTGTCACTGTCTGCACCTCGTGGTTTAGGTTTCCAGTTCTATACCGAGTCAATGAAACTGACTTCGCCAGACGGTGAAGACTTCTGCGGCTTTGTTGGTATTGGCGGCAACAATGACACGGTGCATTTTCAGATTAATGGTACGGGTTGCAAACATGTCTTTGCTCGTCGTCAACCTTGGTCACTGTATGATTGGCTGACTAACGTGCTTGGCGTTCAAACTCTGGCGCGTGTTGACCTCGCTTATGATGATTACGACGGTATTTTTGATTGTGAATATGCGCGTACCGCTTGGAACGACAATGCATTTCGAACGGCTGAACGTGGTCGTAATCCGGTTCTGCATGTTGACCATACGATTGCGGGTTTTCGCGACGGCCGTCCTGATTACACCAAAGAGCAATATTCCATTGGCTCTCGTACTTCTCGTATTTACTGGCGTATCTACAACAAGGCGCTTGAGCAGAAACTCGCGAACACGGGTTTGGTTTGGTATCGCTCAGAAGTCGAACTGAAAAAATGGAACATCGATGTTCTGCTTAACCCAGCTGGCGCGTTCGCGGCCATCAACGATTTCGCAGCGTCGATTTCTACTGCAAAGAAATTCAATACAAAACCTGTCCCGACTAAACGCGCGGCGTTAGACCTGTTGGCCTCGGCTCACTGGATGCGTCGCCAGTACGGGAAAATCCTCAACTCTTTAATCGAATTCCATGAGGGCGACATTGAAACCGTTGTCGGCTCACTCGTCCGTGATGGAACAAAATTCACCTTCCCCGATACCTACGGCAAGTTGGTGACTCACATATTGGAGACTTAACAAATGGCTAAATCTGTTTTTGTTCTTGGCATGGACATCACTTGGAACTCGGCACGTGGTGACAGTGCTCAACTGAATATCTCGCGTCCACTACGCGAAATTAACTCGGAGAAATTCAAGCGTCGCACCATCGGTGAATCTGGTGACGTAAACCCGCAATGGGATCAACCGTTGATGATTGAACACAGTTACGCCCTGCTTCTTGAGCGTACTGGTGCTCTGGTTCCTCGTCGTGAGTACCAGTTGCAACTTGAAATCAATCCGGAAGATCCATTGGCGGGTGCCATCGTGACAGCGCTTATCCCTGTCGACCCAGAAATTAAGAAGCACTTCGAAACTTCAATGAAATCCGTTCAAGGTTAGAAAAATGTCTGTATGCGTCACCGTTGTAAACCAGTACGGCAATTTAAAAGCGACGAAAACTCACGTCGACAATTGCCAAGACTACGTGCTGATTTCGGCGGTGGAGTATCAAGAATATAAGGATCCAGTCCTGTTCAACGGTGACTTGTTCCTATATGTCAGTGGCGTGCTCTTGATCAACATGGTCGTTGGTCATTGGGTGGGTCGTGTTGTTCGCCTTATGAGTAAAAGGTAAATCTTATGAAAAAACTAGAACTTGTTGTAAATAACGTAAAACACGCAGTCGTAAACAAAAAAACAGCCGTAGGCTCTGCACTTATGCTTGCTTCCGTTTCTCCGGCTTTTGCTGAAACACCAGATATTACGGGCGCTATCAACGCCGCTGTCTCTGGCGGTCAAAGCAATGTATCACTGGTTGTTGCGGGTCTGATTGGTATGGCTGCACTGGGCTTTGGTGTGACTATGGTTGTTGGCTTCTTGCGTCGCTAACGGTTCACCTCCATGCCTCCTTTATCTGGTAATTTACTTGGAGATGTGCTCGCTATCATTCTAGGTGTTGCCTTTGCGGGGGCATTTCTCCACGGCTTTGTGAGTGGCATCAATACTCACTAATCAGTTAATCAAGGGGGCTTCGGCTCCCTTTTTTATTGGCTTCTTTATGAAAAAACTACTGCTTTTTCTTCCGTTAATCTTTCTGTCTTTTTATAGCCAAGCTTCTGCTACTCAATTTCCCACAACGGGTACTGCAAGGGATGTAGGTGGTATTTTTGATTGTGCTGAGAACGGGAAAAGCTACAACATTGCTAGCGTGCTTTCTTGTCTTGAGAATCGCAGCGTTCCTTATCAGAACTACAAAACCACGACGTGCTTTTTACAAGTGAACAAGTATGGTGGCGGTTCCGTTTGTAATGTTTCAGGCGGAGATTATCCCGGTCAAACGGTTAGGTTTAATGGTTGGTATGGGTTTCAGTGTCCTGCTGGCACCGAACTTAACCGAGAAAACATGTGCGAATCGAACTGTGAATTTGGCACCAATCCCGATGGGACTTGTATGGACGCTTGCCAGTTCAAACAGTCCATTGGCGATACCGTTAAACTCCATTGGCATCCGGCTGTTTATGGCGAATTAGTAACAGGTGCTTGTTATGGTGATTACGGTGCGACTCGATGCGAAATGACCAAGAACGAATCCACCATCATTTGTACTGGTGTCCCTGATGGACAATACACGCCGGATTCTCAATGCTCGCTGAACTTTGCTTACACTGGCCGACAGTGTGACGGCGGCACTTTGTTCTGGGGTGACAAAGGCCCTGATGAACCGATTATCCCACCGGAAGAACCCGAAGACCCGACCCATGAGCCAGATGATCCAACGGGCGAGATTGAAGATCCAAGTGTCCTACCCGATGACTCAACCAACACGTTCGACCCCAACGACGTTGACCCAGAGCCAGACGTTGAAGAACCTGACATAGATGAATCGACAGACACGGCAGTTGTTTCTGCAATTCGAGGTTTGAATGAAGACATCAACAAAGGCATTCATGATCTCAACGTTGACCTTAACGAATCGCAAACTCAGATAGCCAATGCCGTTATTGAGGTGAAAGGTTCGCTCGTTGATAACACGCAAGCCATTCAAGAGCAACAAATCAATGACAACAAGATATATGAGAACACCAAAGCCCTTATCCAACAGGCCAACGGCGACATTACCACGGCAGTCAATAACAACACCAACGCCACCATTGGCGTTCGAACGGATTTACAAGGCTTGGGTGATTCCCTTGGTGAACTGGGCAACAACTTGGATTCTATCGAGGGCTTACTGACTGGCTCCGACTTTGGCACACCAACAGGCGCCGCAATCACTGGAGAAATCTTCACGGCTGAGGACTTCGCCAATCTGCAAACCGTTATCGATGGCAAAGCCGATTCGATTCAAGACTACGTGGATGAAATCAAAGGACTGGTGAGCATCGGCACCAACTTCAATAACGGCACATTAAGTGACAAATCGTTTTCGATTAAAGGTGCGACGGTTGAGTCTGGCCTACAACGTTTTGACTCCGTGTCCGGTTACGTTCGTCCGGTCGTCTTGTTCATTTGTGCCTTGATTGCTCTTTGGGTGCTGTTTGGTAATAGGAGTAAATAACATGGAGTACATCTACTCTGCATTAGAGTTCATCGCCAACATTGGGCAGACCTTTCTCGACTTCTTCGACGTGGCAATTGCTTGGATAAAGAATGCGTTTGAATACGGCGGAATGTGGCTTATCTCGGTTTGGCTCGATATCAAGATTGCATCGATACAAATGGCACTCAAGATAGCGCAGCTGCTACTCGAAGAATATGGCGTTTATACCTTGGTTGAAGACCGATTCAACGCCCTGCCTTCTGACGTTCGTTACATCCTGACCGAGTACGGCGTTACTTCTGGCCTGCGTATCATCTTTGATGCGTTCGCCACCTCTTTAGTTATGCGTTTCTTTAACTGGTGATCCAATGGCAACTTCCTTTCGATATGGTCACGGCGGCTCGTACAAATCAGCGTGTGCAGTATGGTTCGACTTATTGCCTGCACTGCGTGAAGGTCGCATCTGTATTACTAACATTCATGGCATGCAGCCCTTAGAAGTCATCGAGCAAAGACTGGGTGAGAAGTTTCCTGATAGTGCTCGTCTTATCCGCATCAGTTCGCGCAACCCAGAAGGCTTTGAACTATGGAAATACTTCTTCTGTTGGGCGCCTATTGGGGCGTTCATCCTCATCGATGAGTGTCAGCAAATCTACTCCACTAATGCAGGCTTTAAAATGGCGAACATACACAAGCGCCCTTTTACTGACTTTGAGCCACATCTACCCGAAGGATTCTCTGAGTTGTTTCAGTCTCGTTGGCTGACTGTTGATACATCCAGTTTGGACAATGGCGAGATAGACGATTGCCAACGCACACGTTTCGACGAGCAAGGCCGAATAATCTATCCGGAGAACTTCAACAATGCCTTTATGGAGCACCGGCACTACAACTGGGACATTGTCCTGCTCACGCCCGACTTTGCTCAAATCCCTAAAGAGTTAAAAGGCGTGGCTGAGTTGGCCAAGCAGCACAAAGGTAAAGACGGGATCTTCTTTTCCAACCGTAAACCTCGAATCCTAGAACATGACCCAACAAGAACGGTCACCAAACCAAGCAAAGACGATGTGGTGTACAACCTCAAAGTCCCGCTTGATGTTCACCTACTCTATGCTTCCACCGTTACGGGGCAAATCACTAAAGCGGGACTTGGAAAGAACATCTTTCTGAATCCTAAATTCTTAGCAGCTATGGCACTGATGGTGCTTTCATTTGGGTATGTCATTTATGCGCTTATTGGTCTTTTTTCTGATCCTGAGACGGCAGCTTCGCAAGGAACGCAGCCTCATCAAACTTCGCAGCACAGTTCTATTTCGTCTTCGCAAAGTAAATCGAGCCCTGGGCAAACTTCTTCGGATAATTCTGTCGTGGGTTCTGGTCGTTCTGGCTGTACGAGTACTGGTTGCGGGAATGGGACTTATCATGACATAGGAACGGTTCCGGCTTGGTTTCCATTGGCCAACTCAGAAAGCATCTATGTGTCAGCCGTTGAACGTTGGCACAAGCCAAGTTCGATACACGTCAGCGTCCATTTTGAGGTAGTCACGCCGCGTGGCGTGACCTACCTTGATGACGGTTTTCTTCACAAGCTCGGCATACAAATGGAGTATCTGGATGATTGCCTCGTCCAGCTGTCTCGTGGAGAGTCCAATTTCTATGTGACGTGCTCACCTTACGAACAATATGCGCAGCGCCAAGAGCAAGACATAGAACTCAAGCCAGTTGGCGGTCTATTTGGAGGAGACGAAACCTAATGAATGAATACGTGACGCATGGACAGCTTGTTGAAATCATCGAACTGTTCGACCATCTCTCGATGCTAAACGCGATCTTAGTGATCATCGTTTACGACTTGTTTCGCTCAGGAATTCGAATGTTGTGTGACTATCTGAATAAGGAAACCGAGTTATGAAGATGACACCAGAACTGTTTAATCGTGTGGTCTATAACTCAGCGTTTGGAGCGTTCGTTCTAGTTGGGCCGCCGACATTCGAGCAGCTTCAAGAACGTAGGCTATTTGTTTTGCGGTTCGAGATAGCCATGAGCAAAGCCATCTATGGTTAGAACGGATTGGGCATCGCCCCGACCGAAGGGAGTCACCGAGATATAAGGAGTTGCGGAGCGACGACGAAGCACCAAGCCGCCCACCTTAGCAAAACCTAGCCTCATCACTTAATCGGCGCGGTTAGCAGCCCAAAGCCACTTGGATGCTGCCGCCCTCCTTCCTGCTAGACCAGCCTCGCAGAGACTAACCACACCAAAGGCGTGTAAACCTACTGGAACACATCAATACTATCAGCACCAAAGCTTTGCGAGTGTCGAGCAAGGCTTTTCTCTTTCTAATGATTTGGTTTGACTGCCGACTAGAGCGCGGAGCAAGTGAGGACGGGCTAGGACGATTGCGCGACGTGCGGCGGGAGGTCAAAACCCCCGTATCTGTATTACGGGGGTAAATTCCACCATACCACAACGGTTCGATGAAATCGTAATTAGGCTTGATTAGACAACTAAGTGCTCATGCGATTAATTTGTGTTGTTGAAACTATGAAAGTTTATCTATTGAGATCCGCGCGATGTAACAGCACTATGTGTGCATAATGGAAGGCAAACTGCTGTATAACAAACGTTATACGCCATCCTATCCAGTAAGCTAACTATGCGATACAATGCTACTAGTTTCATTGATGGGTAAGTATCATGGAAAGTAAGTTAAAACATTTAGAGTTTATTCAGAACGTGATCACACGGATGAACTCGAATTCATTCTTAATCAAGGGCTGGACCATTACATTAATATCAGCATTGTTTGCTTTGGCAGCAAAAGATGCCAACATCCAATATGTACTAATCACTTATATAGTTATACCTGTATTTTGGTTTTTGGATGGTTTTTTCATCTCACAAGAACGTCAGTATAGAGCCCTCTATAATGAAGTTTCTTCCAAAAAAGAAGCTGACATTGATTTCTCAATGAATGCTTCAAAATTTACAGGCAAAGACTACAAAAAAAATTCATGGCAAGCAGGAATTTTTTCAAAAACCCTAATGCCATTTTATGGAATTACTGTAGCAGCAACGGCCATAGTAATGTTTTTAATTGGAGGTTAACCCGTTATGGGTAGAAAAATCTTTGTTTCGTATAAATACGCAGATAACCAAGTAAAGCCGCTGACAGATAATATCTGGGATACTACAACAGTGAGAAACTATGTTGATGAATTGCAAAATTACTTAGATGAAGAAGATCACATTAACAAAGGTGAAGCTGACGGTGAAGACTTGAGTGACTTTAAAGACAGTACAATTGCTTCTAAACTGCGAGACAAAATATTTGATAGCAGTATTACTATTGTTATGATTTCTAAAGGTATGAAATCCAACAATATTTTTCAATCTGAAAATGACCAATGGATTCCTTGGGAAATATCTTACTCTTTAAAAGAGTTGACTCGCAACAACATAACTAGTCGCTCTAACGCTGTGATTGCGGTAGTTTTGCCAGATAGACAAGGAAGTTATGAATACTACATTGAAGAAAACTCTTGTAATGTCTGCAATTGCAGGACTTTGAATACGCCGTTTTTATTCGAAATTCTTCGGAAAAATATGTTTAATCTTAAGTCCCCAACGTTTGATGAATGTAGTGAGCATGAGGCAGGTACTGTATATACTGGCGAATCCTCATATATAAAGTCAGTTAAATGGTCAGACTTTATTGGTAATATTAGTGCTTATTTAGATCTTGCAATCTCTATTAGGGACAACAAGGGTGATTACAATATTACGAAGACAGTTACTCAACCAACTGCACTAGGTGTATAACAAAGCATTTAATAGTGATTCCCAACGCTTGGCATTTTTCATTCCATCGTTGGGTTTAGTGTTTAGGTGGTATGTTTGGGTTTAATGGTAGCGTTGTTCGGAGGTCAATTTGACTCAAGAAGTATTTAATTGTTTTGAAAGTTATGAATTCTTTGGTGAGTTTTTTGAAACTGAAAGTAGCAGTGCGGCTAGGTTCGCTGCAAAAATTAAATACTCTCCTCAAGATGGACTCCAGCTTGAGTACTCCTTGGCCAATAGTAGCATTTCAAATAATTGCGAGCGTTTGTTTGGTATTTTAAGCAACGGTAAAAAATGTACATTAGTCGGGGATTTTGACTTTGGTAGTGGTACACACTTTATGGGGCAAGTCCACGTTAGATCAGGTGTGCATGGTTTTTATTACTTGATTATCGGTGATTTTGTATGTGAGGAGCAGTTGTTTGAATGTACGCACTTTACGTTCAATGGTATGCAAGAGTTTATCCATCCTCAAGGATGGCTCACACAGTTAAAATATCAAGATTGCCCTATTGTTAAAGTTAGTGGTGATGATTGGGATATTGAGGTCAATAATGTAGCGACTTTCTCTATGGTAGGTAAATGCTTGAAGAATCTAATTGGTTCCAGAGATAAAGAAGCGAAAGAAAAGTTTGATATTGCATTAGATGAAATATTGGAATCTCATCCTAAAGCATTTTTTAATTTAAGAAAGTCTCTTAAATATTATGTGCATTATTCTACCAAAGAACTTAAAGGTGCTAGTGACATTATTGGCAGTATAACAAAAATTGCATCTTTATTTTCAATATTGATGTCTCGACCTGTCTTTCCTGAGGAAATCGAACTGACACTCCATGGCAAAGACGAAACGGTCAAAATACTGAACAGTATGGTTCTGGAAACACGAACCGTAGAACTAGCACAGGCAGAGGTTCGTCATCATAATATGCCGCTTAATTGGAAGCAACTTGATATGAGTATGGTGCTTTCAAATTGGTTTAAAGTATTCGATGACTTCCATGTTTTATCTGTTGCTCATCAGTATGATACTGGATTTGTAACACTTCATCACGCTCACAGTGATATCATTTTGTATTCTACGCAATTAGAGGCTATCAACATCGATCTAGGTGGGCAGTCTGCAATGAAATATATAAACCCAATTGAAACATATGCTTCACCTGAATTAGTCTCCCAGTTAAGAAAGCTATTTGAAAAAGTCGGCGAAGGTAATCTTGGTAAAGCCATATCTACTGTTCGTAACGAACTAGCTCATGTTGGTCGTCCAAAAGTTATGATGAAAAAGTTGAGTATTAATGACTATGCTGACATCGGTTATATCTTAAGGCTTGTTGTTATTTCTCATCTGTTATCAAAACTAGGGGTAGAACGAGAACAGATCTATCAATATCAACATCGCGTACGCTTGGAGTAGTCAGTTAACAAACTGTTTAACAGTGATTCGCAACGCGTGGCATTTGACCACGCGTTTTTCATTTCCAATACTTGATCCAATAATCCGTTAGACGTAGCCTATGTGCGCTAGGTTTTATATGTCAAGGATATGAAATGGCAAAGTTTTTAAACACAAGTGCAACAAACTACTACCTCGAAGAGCTCATCAAAAATGCTTCTGAAAGACTGATTTTAATCAGCCCTTTCCTCAAACTTAATGATCGTATTCGAGAACTTTTAGAAGACAAAGACCGCTTGAAAATCGACATCAGAATAGTCTATGGCAAAAGCGAGCTTCAACCGGATGAAATCAATTGGCTCAAGGGCTTATCTTTCGTGCGAACAAGTTTCTGTAAGAACCTTCACGCCAAGTGTTACATGAACGAAAGCTCATGCATTATTACAAGCTTGAATCTGTATGAGTTCAGTCAAGTAAACAACAATGAGATGGGTATCTTCATTGACCGTGATGAAGATGCCGAGATTTACAAAGACTCTTACGAAGAAGCACAACGCATCATCCGTATAAGTGATGAGGTGAGAATATCTTTAGAGAAGGTGCAAGCTGACTCAGTTCCTGCCGAAAGCAATGAGCCAGCTGCTAACGTACAAGAACAGACAAAGATAACCTCTTCTAAGTTAGCCAAGAAGCACAACCTCAAAACGGACGACTTCCTTAAACTGTGTGTTACTAAGGGCTACCTATCTTTTGATGATGGCAAGCATTCGTTAACAGATGAGGGTAAGTCTTTTGGCGGCGAGTTCAAATACAGTAAGCGCTTCGGCCCCTACTTCATTTGGCCTGAGTCACTAGAGGTCGTATAGATTCAAATAAGGCTCCGCTCGGAGCCTTTTTATTACACCATATTCTTTAGCACTCTCGCATACTTCAGGATTTGGTGAGCTACTTCTATATCATTTGAAGCCCCTAGCTCTAACAATGCAACGCCAATCAACACTTGTTGTGCAGTTACCAACTGGCCTGTTGGAAGTTCTAATCGGTCGTGCCTCATTACGAAATTTTCCCAATCTTCACAGATGCTCAGTTCCCTGCCCTTATTCATCCTCATTAACCGTTTACACTCTGGAGGAATGGATTTTCCCTTATCCCATTCTTTGATTGTTCTCACACTTTTTAAACAAAGTTTCGCAGCATCTTCGACGGTTAAACCACATTCAAACTCACGAAAAATATAGTTTTTTGTCATTTCGTGATACTTCATTGAATTGTCCCTCAAAAGAGAGACATTCTATAAACATTAGATATGCAACCACATTAAACATAAGTGCCCATAATGCGCACT
>NZ_JAHGAC010000025.1:0-72293 GCF_030248355.1 Vibrio sp. B172a
GTTGATTGAAGTCCGTAATGGAGTAGGGAAGTCAGGCATTGGCCTCTTTGATGGTGTTAATGCCTTGTAGTCGCATCTCTTTAATGAGGCGGTCTTGAAGTGTTAGGTTCGCTCGTTCTGCTCGGCCTTTCGCTTGTGAGCTGTTCGTACAGATTAATTCGATGCCAAGCTCTTTGAGTATGCGTCCATATTCCGTAGGATTTTTAGCTTCAACCGCATTCTTGTTACTGTTATGAAACACTGCGTGCCGGTCACTGTAGAATGCAAGCGGCTTGCCGTGTGTCTCTAAGTACTCTCGGGTTGTTGCCATATAGTCAATGGCTGATTCCGTTTCACTAAACTGCAGGTTCATTAATTGTCCAGTTGCATCGTCGATGAAAACCAGCAGACAGCATTTTGGACTTCGGCCTTCGAACCAATCATGGTGAGAACCATCAATCTGAACCAGTTCTCCTAGGCAGTCTCTGCGATGACGAGGTTGGTACACTCGAGGTTGACGATGAGCATGTGGCACCCAGATACCATCAGCAATCATCCATTGACGTAACGTCTCATTAGAAATGGGTAAGTTATGGATCTCAATAAGTTTTTCTCTTGCTAACGTTGGGGCGAAATCCGAATAGTGTTTACGAACAAGCGTTAAGATAGTCTGACGATAATCACTCGATATCCGATTATTACTGGGCTTGCCACGAGCTCCATGTACCAAACTGGCCGCACCGGATTCTCGCAAGCGGTTCATTAAACGCTGCACTTGGCGTTCACTCAAGTTTAAGAGCTGGGCAGCTTCCGAACGTCGTAAGCGACGCTCACAAACGTCATTGATCACTTTGTATCGTGAAAGGTTTTTGTCACTCATAGTTACCAACGTCCCAATGTTCCTTAAACAAGTTCACATAAGAATGAAGTTAGCGGTTGAACCTAAAAAAGAGACATTTTAACTTTGCTAAAAAGTGACATTACAACTTTGCGCTTACACCTCCAGCTACTTTTCGCATTGTCTCCAAGTTCAGCGAACGCACCGTCTTTTGTTGGCGTATAACGAATATGTGGACCATCAAAGTCCCAAGATGGTCGATAGATGTTTTTGGAGCAATCACGGGTACCAAATCGAAATTCTGCCTCTTGGAGCAATTCCAATTGTAATTGCCATAGAGCATTTTCATCTGCTGGTTGTAATGTGTTTAAATTCACTGGTTCTTCTTACTGCTTCTTATCTACGGGAAAAATTTTTTCTAATTGAAAATGAAACTTTATTCATTATTAACATACAGTTAAGTGGTATATTAAATGTTAGATGGAGTTTACTTTATTTACCGTGGCAATAGTAGAACGGCTGCAACCTAAAAGCTTTTGTATTTGTGACCAGCTCTTGCCCTCTGTAAGTAAAAGCTGAACGTTTTCCCTCAGTTTCAAGTCCGGTTTCCGCCCCTGGTATTTTCCAAGCGCTTTGGCTTTCTATATCCCTTGAGCTTGGCGTTTTCTTCTTGTTTCGTAATCGTCTCTTGCCATTGCTGCCGCTAAATCAACCATGAATTCGGTGAGTACCCTAGAAATCATAGAAGTTTGTTGATCAGTATGAGTTAACACAGCATGAGTCATTGGTTGATCGAGAACGACGATATTGATACCTGCTTCGACGAGTTGTTGTTTGAGTTCTTTCCACTGTTCATAGGGTAGGCGAGATAGACGTCAACTTTTTCGATGAGTAACACATCGCCTCGATGCGAATCCTCAATCAAACGAGCTAATTCTGTTCTTTCTAATTTGGTGCCTGACAACTGTTCCGTGTAAAAGCTAGCAATACGAACATTGTGTTCGCTAGCGAAGGTTTGTAGCTCATTTTTTGCTCGATCTGCATCTTGGTCGATGGTTGAGGCGCGTAAATAGGCTCTTATAAACATAGTTGCTTACTTTTGGTTTGATTTGAGTGTGGTTTTTGAATTTGGTGCGTGTAGGGTTAGAAATCAACACTTATCGAACCAAAATGCAATACTGTTTCAATGGTTCGCATAAGGTATACCCTAAAAGAGTCAAGTGAGAGCGTAAAAGAGATAAGTATCAATAAATCATAAACTTAACCTCCTAATCGTTGTTTTCTGTTCCACCATTGGTGCACAAAACCCAGTTAATGTTAAAAACACCACTATGAACATCTCACGGACGATTTAGTTCCTAACGACGCGACAGAACTCTTTAGCGCTATGTTCGAATGTTTTCTGTATGAGCATTATTTTTTTATTTCTTATGATTAAAATTATTTATCGAAAATCATCTTTACTTGGAGTTAACTCCAAGGTTTATATTACAACTTAATCAAGCCCCTTTATAAGGAAATGTGATGATAAAAACGTCGCTTTTAAAACAATTTATAAACGATCCTAAAAATACAGGTTCATTGCTACCGAGTAGCCGATATTTAATTTCTGAAATGACCGAGATTATCTGTGAAGATGATTCGGTCGTTGAACTTGGGTTTGGTGATGGCTGCATTACAAAAAATATCGTATTAAAAAAATGCAGTTACGTTGGCGTTTATGATAACAATGAATATTTTATTAACAATCTTAAGATGTTAAATATTTTACCAGAAACTCACATTATGACTGATGCTTTTGATATCAACAGGAAACACGCTTTACATAGTCTAGATGTTGTTGTCTCATCATTACCGTTGGTTAATTTTTCGTATAGCAAAAGACTTGAGTTGATATCAAAAATTTCTAGTGTTTTAAAATATAATGGCAAGTTTGTTATGTTTAGCTATAAATTTAAATTTCCGTTGAATGATGAGGATTTAAAAGCAATAGGAATGGAGATTGTTAGTAAGAAAATAGTCTGGAGGAATTTTCCGCCAGCAATGCTGTTTGTGATGATAAAAAAGGAAGTCCCATGAGTATCGACGTCAAGTTTTTGCCAAAAGAATTTTCAGAACATGTAATTAATCTTGTTCTTAGTGCTCGTGTTAGGATTGTCATTTGTACTCTTTATATTAAGAATGAATTATTTATTAACAGATTGCTTGGAATAATAGATAAAAAACTAGAGTTGGAACCAAATTTAAATGTTGAGATATTTGTAGATGGTTGGTCAAATACTGAGTGGGTAACTGATAAATATAGAAATCTAACGACTAAAATCACAAAAATCAAAGTTAAAAGATTTTTTCCTTTAAGTGTTTTTCATGCAAAGGGATGGGTCATAGATGATGAATTGATCTATTCATCGGTTAATTTGACAGACGATTACTTTTGTGGGAAAGAAAAATTTCGGCAGGATAGATATTATACAATTTACAATAAGGTATTGTGTGATGATTTTGTTTCTTCTCTTAATGAAATTAAAGTTCAAAGTGGTAAGGTAACCCTGAATCATAGTGTTTGTAAGCGTTTTATCATGGATGATAGTGATCTGATCGGATCATTTTTTGGGAACGGGCATGACAGCTGTCAGTCGAGGCTATTTAATAAACTATGTAAAGAGGCTAGAAATAATATTTTCATATCGACACCTTACTTTAATCTTGATGTCAAGAATGAAGAGTTATTGAGGGAGTTAATTAAGCAGGGAGTGAAAGTATATGTAGTCGTTGGTGGTTATTCAGATAGGATTTCTGGATGGAGTGAATCAATAATTTCCAATTTAATAAAAAGCACTTACATGTATAGATTGTATGAGTTTACCAACACTCTAGGCAATGAAATGAATAACGACCTTTTCTTGTATGAATGGAAGATTGAAAATGGTTCCTATCATGTAAAAAATCTTTTGATAGATGATGAGGTTTCACTGTTGACCAGTAGTAATCTTAATGCAAGAAGTCACTTTCTAGATTTGGAAAATGGTTTAATTATAAAAAACAACAGTGGTTCTGGTATATTGAGAAATGAAAGGATGTACATTTTGGATAAGTCAATAAAAATAAAAAGTAGTAATTATTGGCTGACTAAGATACCAAAGAAATATCTATTTATTATAAAAATTCTTAAGGCAATAGGATTATATAGGATAGCCTTAAAATCCCTGTAAGGATAATCGAAACGATAAGAATTTTTTGTTAAAAAACAACTATCCTTTGAGTTAACTCCAAGGTTTATGATGACTACATAACGTTTAACTAAGGAGATAGTAAATGCAAAAATCAATCATTGCGGTACTGTTTATCTGCGTATGCGTAGTTTGGGGAAGCACTTGGTTTGCAATGGAGATTGCCGTTCAATCATTGTCTTCGCCAATGGTGAATGCGTTACGTTTTGCCATAGCCTCACCTATTGTGGTTGTTATTGCGCTGATTGCCAAAAAACCATTGCTTTTTCCTTCTGGAGCGAAGCGCTGGATGCTTCCGATTTCGATCGTTTATTTTGCTATACCATTTACATTAATGACTTACAGTGAGTTATATGTTTCCCCTGGGTTGTCTGCTATTATTTTTTCTTTGATGCCTTTAGTTGTGGTTTTTATATCGCGATTTTTCGATCGAGTTAGATTGAGTCGTAACTCACTGATTGGGTTGCTTATTGCTATTGTTACATTATCTTTAATTGTTAATCTTGAGTTAGACTTAACCCAGAATCCCAATGCTTATAAAGGGATTATTTCTCTTGCATTAGCACTATCCTTACATGCTTTAGTTTATGTCTATACGAAACACAAACTCAACAATATAGATGTATTAACATTTAATGCTATACCTGCTTTCGTTGCTAGCTTATTTTTATTTATGTTTAGCTGCCTAAATGGTCTAGATAGTCTTAATGGTGTGAATGCTTCGACTATGTTTGCGATTGCTTATTTAGCAGTGTTTGGAAGCGTATTGGGTATTGTGGCTTATTGTAAACTTAACCAATTAGTTTCTTCATTTACAGCTTCATTATGTTTCTTAACATTTCCTTTGGTATCACTCATAATTTCAACCGCATTAAAAGGAAATGTATTATCCCCGCTTAGTATTACAATATTGCCAATATATTTGCTTGGTGTGTACCTAATTATAAGAAATAAAAAGGAGTATTACCATGAGTCATAGTCATAGTCATAGTCATAGTCATAGTCAGGGTGATAAAACAAGCACATCAAAGCTGGTTGTTGCTGTCTTAATTAATATTATCTTAACTATAGTACAAGTGGTAGCGGGTGTTTTTTCTGGCAGTTTATCTCTTTTAGCTGATGCTTTACATAATTTAAGTGATGCAGGAGCTATCGTGGTGGCAATTGTAGCCAGAGTGATAGGCAATAAGCCTGCAAATAAAAAAATGCCTTATGGCTATAAACGAGCTGAAATGATTGGTGTACTAGTTAATAGTACAACCTTAGTTGTTGTCGGCATTTATCTTATCGTTGAGTCATTTGATAAGTACTTTAACCCGACCCCGGTTAATGGCTGGATTGTATTCGTCGTTGCCGCATTCGCGCTTATCATTGATTTGGCAACTGCTTATATTACATACACTTCTGGTGCAAAAGAAAATATGAACATTAAAGCTGCATTCATACACAATGTTTCAGATGCATTAGCTTCTGTCGTAGTTATAGTCGCCGGAGTACTGATTGTTTTATATGATATGTATATTGTTGATGTCATTGCAACGCTATTGATTTCAATTTATGTCATCTATCATGGTGTGTTATTACTTGTTGATAGCATTAGAATAATAATGCAAGCAACGCCAAAAAACATTGACATTGATGATGTCATTAAAACAATTTCTGAACAGTCTAATGTGGATTTAGTTAAAAGTGTCCGAGTTTGGCAATTAAATGAAAATGAAAATTATTTAGACGCTAAGGTCGTTATCTCTAACTTGGAATTTGACTTGGTGGTCTATGAGATAAAACAGGCACTTCACTTTAAATATGGTATTGAAAATAGTGTAATTGAAGTAACGAACAAAGTCGAAAGGGATATATTATGAAGGTGTATGTAAAGTCATTGATGCTTAAATCTTTTGCTATTACTGAATTTGCCTTGGTGTCTTTGATTGTAATCAATACGGTTTTTTCTGTTTACTATGAGGGTGTTCATCTTTTTTCAACTCGACAAGTAACCTTGACAGATATTTTATTGTTATTTCTTTATCTTGAGGTACTTGCCATGGTGAAAGAATATATAGTTAAAGGCAAAGTTGCATTGAAGTATCCACTTTATATTGCGGCGATGTCTATCGCGAGATACGTAGTTTTGAGTATTAAAGAATTATCAACAGTTGACATGGTTTGGTTGTCATTATCAATATTACTTATATCAGTTGCTGTGATTGGTTTAGAGTTTAAAAATCGCTTGAAAATATCTTAAATAATTTACTTGTTAGAGGGTGGTCATTATGAAACTTCAATCTTTATTATCAAGTGTTATTGGAAAAGTAGACCGAGAAAAAATACTATCGGCTATCGAAACTACAGGGCTATTGGGCGAAAAAAGTCCGGAAAAGGACAATATGATGTTTTTTGAAGATAACTCCTACACCATTGGAGGTACTCCATTAGTTCGTCTAAATTATATCGGCAATGGGAAAATTTTCGCTAAAATAGAATCACGCAATCCGAGCTTTAGTGTTAAGTGCCGTATAGCTGCGAATATGATTTGGGAAGCAGAGAAACAAGGCGTTTTATCCAAAGGATTTGAAATTATCGAGCCAACAAGTGGTAATACAGGTATTGCGCTCGCGATGGTCGCGGCATCTAGAGGGCATAAACTGACCTTAGTAATGCCTGAATCAATGAGTATCGAACGTCGTCAACTTATGCGTGCTCTTGGGGCAAATCTAATTTTGACAGAGGGCAGCCTTGGTATGAAAAGGGCTATTGAGAAAGCGCAGGAAATTGTAGATGCCCAACCAGACAAATTCGTTATGCTTGATCAGTTTAGTAATCCAGCAAACCCTGATATACATGAACAAACGACAGGACCAGAAATTTGGCAAGCCACTAATGGTGATATTGACATTCTAGTTGCCGGTGTCGGTACAGGCGGAACAATTACTGGTGTTAGTCGTTATATTAAAAAGACAAAAGGCAAGTCGTTAACCTCTATCGCTGTCGAGCCTTTAGAATCACCCGTGTTAACCCAAACACTGAATAACGAACCATTAGTTACTATGCCTCATAAGATCCAAGGCATTGGAGCTGGTTTTGTACCAAGAAATTTAGATCTCTCTCTTGTTGATGAAGTTCATACCGTTTCATCTGAGGAGGCAATAACTATGGCAAAAGAGTTGATACTTAAAGAAGGTATCTTAGCTGGTATCTCATCAGGCGCCGCTGTAGTTGCAGCAAGTCGCTTGGCTCTTGACCCGCAAAACCGCAATAAGACCATTGTTGTTATTTTGCCTAGTGCCAGTGAACGTTATTTATCAACTCAGTTGTTTAATTAGCTTAAAGACAAAAATAGAGCTTAGCCGTCTATCGCTTAGCTCTATCGTTTGAATTTGAGGGGTATCGTTATGTTAGACAGTATTCAAAGTATATTGCTTTCGGTTTGGAATCAGGATGTCGCAGCCCTTCTTTCTCCAGACAGTATTATTTTAATTTATATTCTCGCCGCTTCTGTTATTGCTCTTGAAGGGGCTTTTCTTCCGGCTGTCCCTCTACCAAACGACAGTGTCGTCATCCTAATCGGCACTCTAACCGCACTTGGAGGACTTGAATGGCAATTTGCGCTACCTTTACTTATTGCCGCTGCGTCGCTTGGAAGTTGGCTGGCTTTCATTCAGGGACGTTTACTTACACGGTTACCAAAGATTCAATCTTGGGTAAGTAAAGTGCCAGATAAAAAACTCGCAATGGTGGATTTATTGTTGTTTAAGCATAGCTTTATTGCACTCTTCTTTGCTAGATTTTTTCCTATTGTTCGGATCCTCGTTCCCATGACGATGGGTGGACGAGGACAGAATTTAATGATTTTCCAAGTGTATTCATTATTAAGTGCATCTCTTTGGGCTACGCTACTGTTTGGGGTCGGCTTTTTGTTACCTTATCTTCCTGAGAATGTAAGTCGGACTGTCACGTCGAGTTTGCTCGTTCTGTCGATTGTAACTTTTTTTGCGGTCATTTTTTCAGGAGTTATTTTAAATATAAGGATGAGAGTGAGAGTTATATCGAATCACCTTGAAGATCTAAAGGGGCGTGACTGATAAGTGTTTTACAGAGTGCCATTCTGTGGTGGTGATTACGGATCATATGTTAAATTGACAAATTTAAGGTCACTTTTGCTCATTTCAGTGCAGCGAACATAACAGAATGGCAAAAGTGACCTTTTTCCTCTCCAATAACCCTCAAAATCATTCTGAAAGTTAATTACAGTTTTCTGCCAAATGTTAAACGCTTGTGATGCATTTTCATTTCGCCTTGATCTCGTCTCTTAAACCTCAAAATGATCACTTTTCCCCAAACTATCGCTCTATTGTTCTGTTTTTATTCTTAATCGTATGCATCCGGTTAAGAATGGAAATTTAGCCACCAATAAATCAACTGCTCATTAGCTGACACCGCTTCGCTCTACTGGCTTCACACTAGATCTCCAACCTGTTCATTTTAGGATTGTTGTGTGAGTGTTTTTTGTACTGATTGTTTGTATGTTTGTGTAATAACAAACATACAAACTAACTTTAAAAAGTGACAGGGGAATGGAACATGGCAAGAGAAAGAGTTTTTACAGATCAACAAGTCATCGAGGCTGCAAATGCACTCTTGGTTGAAGGCAAGAACATCAATGGCACGTCACTGCGTAGTAAGATTGGTACAGGTCGCCCATCTGCCTTAATGTCTGCGTTTAAGGCGCTTGAGGATTCTGGTGAAATCCTAGCCCCAATGCTTCCAGACTCTACTGAACAAACCATTATTCATCAGGAGTTACCGCCAGAAATCGCTGAGCGATTGTCGGTCGTGCTTGGTGATGTTGAGCAGCTTGTGCACCAGATCAACGACCACGCGCATTACACTGTTGAGCAGCGTCTTAACCAAGCCATTGCAGAAGCAAACGAACGTGCCGCGAATGCAGCAAAGCGCGAAGCGGAATCGATCCAAGAGCAAGATAAAGCGTTCGAGCAGTTAGAAGATGCGCTTGAAGCCAATGCTGACTTACAAGAACAGTTAAAGCAGGAGCACAAAGAGAGCAGTCGTCTTAATGCTGCGTTGAATGTCGCTCAAAGCGAGACCAAAGCAGCGCTTGACACAGTTTCTGAACGTGATGAACGTTTAGCTGAGATGCAAAAACAGATCGCATCGATGCAAAAGCAGCTTAATACTGCGAATCGGACAAAGCGAAAGCTCAAGGCCAAGTTGAGTCGCTAAACAAGCAGCTATCAGAAACCGGTCAAGAGCTAAAAGCGGCGTTAAGTGATCTCTCTTCATCACAGCGAGCACAAGTGAAGTCTGAAAGCCAAGTGGAGCAACTAAATAAACAGTTAGAAGAGAAGTCGGAGGAAATGGCGAAGCTGAACGCAAGCCTAAAAACGTCTGAAAAAGAGTTAGGTTCGCTACAAGGGCAGGTTGGTTCGTTAACCGAACAGATCGCAAATCAAAAAGTGGCCAACGACCAGTTACAAGGCAAGTTCGATGAAGAGAAAGCCGCACATATTCGCGCTGAAAGTCGCATTGAAAGCTTAAATTCAGAGCTAAACAAGAAGAATGGATCCCTTCTAGAGACGCTAGCTTCTCTTGGCGAAGCTCAAAAACTGAGCGCGAAACTGGAAGGTCAGTTAATGCAGTACCAAGAGAGTTAAGACGTAGTGTATCAAGAAAGTATGTTGTCCTCTTGATGCTCTGATATTCTGTGTTATTCACACATACTTTCGTGATACAGGTGAACTATGTTTTTAAGTCACGGTGTAAATGAACAAGGCGAGCTAGTCAGTATTCACGAAGTGAGTCCTGGCCGCGTCCCGTTAAGTTGTCCGTTCTGTGGGCAAGGCTTGATCGCCAAGAAAGGGTCACAAAAGGAACATCATTTTGCTCATGACGGCCAAACTTGTGCTGATGCTAAAGCAATATTGCAGATGACCGCCTTACCTTTGTTTGATGTGGATATGGGGCTTTCTAAGGCCGAGATCACTTTGCTTGAAAAGCTATCTCGATGGCGCTCTTTTAGTCGAACGTGGTTATCGACGAAGCAAAGAGCTGTGTTCGATGAACTGGCTGTTTCAGGACTCGTTGAGTTTGAAGAAGGGGACGGCAGACCAAAGCTCTCAAAGAGTGCTAAACAGTTGCTCACTCTTAATTCTCGCGCAGGGCGATACTTGTCCATGCCTGATTATGCAGAACTCCAAGAGGCGCTGTTTGTGGCAAAGGAAAAGCAGTTGATCGCTTATGATCAAGCTAATGGTACTCAAACCGCTAAATTTTTCCGACTTCGTCTGACGACTGTTCTGCAACAACATCTGTATGTATTGCGGATCTGCTTGGAGCAAGATGAGGTTTGTTACCCGCTAATCAAAGTCGGAATGACAACTCGAAGCATAGAAGAGCGAACGCCGGAGATCTGCCGTGATTTAGAGAAGTTTGGTCGCATACAGAATATTGAAGTGCTTGGGTTCTTTCATCACTTCGGAAGCTTAGAGAAGCGTTTGCTGAAGTTGATGCAACCACAACAGCATCAGCTAGGTTCTCTGACTGAATACAGTGACCTATTAAGTATTCCTCCACACTTACTCAACGAAGATATTCGCAACCTTGGCAAACGCAAGGTGAACGGTCACGAATGCTTTGTTACGTACCGCCATCACCAAAGAAAGGTTCGAGGCGGCCAACGTCGTTCTCAGTTGCTCAATGATCAGCACTTGGGTCGGCCAAGCAAAAGAGCAGAGACTTTACTGGATGATTACCCCGATGTGGTCAGGGCTTATGAGAACGGGCTATCGCTTCGGAAAGCGAGCGCGGAAACTGGCCGTGCTGTTAATACAATTCGAAAGGTCTATGACGTACTGAAAACAAAAAACTGAACATCTTAAAATAAATCCTTAATCGGATACATACGATTAAGAGATGAATAACAAGATTGAACGTTCGCACGATAACTCGATAGAGACTGTGCACCGCTTTATCGCCGAGGTTAATTATTTTAGTGGGATAAAAATTCAACACAAGATGTTTGTCATTGTCTAGGTTGGATGAACCAAGATGTGCGCTTGATGTGTTTCTGCATTCCATTCTTTCATTTCGGCAATAAACAGTCCGTGGGCATTAATCGAATCGATCAGCTCCGGCGCGCGCTCTAATTGGATTAGCATCGAGAGTGGGGCTATTTGCTTATGCTCTTGATTAAATCCGTATTCGATCTGCTCTTCAATCATGTAAATGATGTTTGGCTCGGCTTCACTTCCTTCTTCGAACAAACGTGATTCGATGCCTTCGGCATCATATAAGTGAACCAGTAGGTTATAGAGCTTTTCCGCGCCGACAAGGGTCGCTTTGCTTGATTTTGAGTTCAGTTGGTTCAGTCGCATTTCTAAGTTCCCGCCTTTTTTCCTTGCCACATTGAGCATCAGTTTAATGTCTTTTTTGATGTTTGATAAAGACCGATCACTAAGCTTAGGTTTCAGGTATTTAATAAGTATCTCATTGCGTGTGGTGACTGGAACGAAACGCTGAGTCGAGGAAACTTTGCACAATAAGTGGAGGAGAGCGTGAGTGATCACGTTGTGTAGGTTGTGGTAGTAATCGAAGTCTTTCTTAATCTGCATAGTGTATTTGGGTGTGATTGTGGCTTGTTGTATATGGGGCGAGTGTGGTTGTTTTTCAAGCAAGGCTCAGTTAAAGACTGAGCCTGAGTAGGTGTGAGCAGCGCTACCTCGAGAAACCATACTACCGCAAACACGACCACTGCGGATGGAATGAAAAAGTCCCACACGTTGCGAATCTTTATTGGACAGTTTGTTCCTATCGTCTTACGGCTTTCCTGATAACTCTTTGGCTTTACTCAAGGCTGAAAGTAACATTTGTGCACCCCAAAGGATAAGCAATAGGTAAGCGCACCAAAAACCTAACGCTAAATATATTGCTTTAACAGATTCAAAGCCTGAAACAAAGAAGTACCATATTGCCGTTATGGTGCTCATAATTAAAATGCAAAAAGTAACTATTTTAGTACGCTCGATAATGCGTTTTCTTACAGTGTCAACTTTCTCAGTAAGAGCAAACTCTCTTTTTTCTAAGTCTATCTGACAATATCGACCACATAGCTTTCCATAAGCTTCGAGCTTTAAGAAAGCACGAGGTTCAGTTATGAACCAATGGATTTCATCTTTAGAGAGGCGTGCTCTTGTAAGACCACTAAGGATGATTAGTAGTTCTGCATAGTTAGCATCGATATCTTTCGAAAGCTCTTTAACTACAGTAAATCGACTATGTAATTCCTTTGCTTGCTCTCTGCGAAAACTGTTAATTTTATGATAAGAAACAGATAGAATGGCGAGATTGACAACTACTGCTACCACTGTACCTAAGTGACCAAATAATTCATCGAAAGCCAATTTAAACTCCTTAGATAGTTAACAAGCCTGTAGGATTTCTCGCTTACCCATTCTCAATTCTGCTATCGCCTACATTCTCATTGATTATCGGCTCCTAAGCCCCTAAACATACGATCGTGTGTAAAACGTTTTAGGGTAAAGGTGTGTTACATATTCACGTCCGCACACCTCTGGACAAAACCTTCTTAGAGTAACGTCACGCAATCCTTCTTTCAGATAACTTCTAGTATTCCAAAATGTCAATGACCACCGTTGTCGGTCGTGATTGATTTGCATAGTGCTGGACAGTTTCAATTTAGCTTACGCGACCCCTCTTGGATGACACATTTTGGATTTTTTCCCACTCCCGCAAGGGCATAGCTTGTTTCTTAAAGAAGCCTTTAGTAACGGTTTTGGTTTTTTCACTTCTTTTGGTGGCTCTTTTGGTTCTTCGGATAGTAGCTCTTGTAATAAGGTATCAACTTGTGCTTTCAGATCATCTATCTGTTTTTTACTCTCTGCGAGTTCTTTTTGTTTTGCATTAACTGCCGCTTCCGCCTTTAGATCTTGACGCTTTTGATATTCAAATTGTTGTTTACTCAATTCAATTTGCTGTCTCATGATTTCATTGCCATCTTCGGTGAGAGTGTTAGCTCTTAACGTAAGGACAAGTGCAATAAGAGAGATGATTGTTGTAACTAAAAACTCTAATGAAGGTAAGGATAAATTAAGGACTGCCTGACGGTACTTGTCAAAACTTGGATCCACATTTACCAATGTATCAACAAAGTCATTTGCACCAATATTATCATTTGCTGCTAGCTTTTCTTTGATAGCTTCCAACTTTTCATTGGAGCTAATTTTCTTCAAATCCTCGAATATCTCAGAGATATGAATTTTCCCACTGCGATCTATTTTAAAATCAGCATATTTTGCGACTGAGTCACACTGCGGGCAGGTTGTAGTGGTATTCTTCACTACAACCTCTGAGTTGATTGACCGAACAAAGTTTGCAGCATAGAACTCATAACCACATTCAGGATTAGTACACTTTATCGGCACAGAATTAGGCGGTCTAAATTGTTTCGTTAAGTTGTTCAGATAATGCATACCTTGCGTTCCTCGAATTAAAAACTGATAGTTACTATTTATGCATCAGATGGATTTATAATTATTTTTCAGTTAATTAATCCAGTCAAGCGATTGCCATCAATCGGAACAACCAAAACCTCAAAAGCAAACCGAAACAAAAGTAGATCACAATTTTTGTCCATCTGAGCAGTTTGTTAGCTGCTCACTGACCTGCGCCAACATCTTCGGCTGAAGATTGATTACATTAATACTCAACTAACCCATGATCAAAAAATTGAGGAAAAGCTGCTACATAATAACTGAGATGAATGGCATCAAAATCAAAATGGGAACACTTCTGAGTTACGAAGTGCCAACTGTGAAGGTACTGGACAATTTCAAGTTAGGGATTGCGTTTCAGACAGCACAGTTCGGATAACTTCAGGTAGGGGGACACGAAATAGACGGCTTTGTTGTTCGAGAGCTTGGCTGCTAACGCAGCCAAAAGAAGACTATTGCCTATTGACCGGAGAAGGGCTCATATGTGTTAGGCTGGTACTATTTCAAGTTCACGATCCCAAGGGCTATGTGCTCCTGATGGGAAAGGTCTACGTCCAGCAAAAGTCTGACTAGTTACCCTTAAGTTACTAATCCTGAACAAGTCAAGCCTACGCCATTCAGGCAACCCTCCGGAGCTACTTTGACCACCAATTTAATAAGCTAAGACTTGAAAATTACCATTACAGACCCGAAGCACATGAGGTTCTACCACGCGTAGCTTATTGCTATATGTAAATTCAATTACTAACTTATTTTGAATTGCTCTTCGAACTTCTGATTCGTTCCTCTTCGTACCTCAAAGAACGGCAATATGCCACTAGGCACATTACAAGAATTCGATACTCAAATAATTGAAGCTGTTGGAAAATCAATAATTTTCGCATGGGAAAATGCCTAACGCCTAAATCAGGTGCGCCGTAGGCGTCACCTGGATTTTCTTGTTAGGTTTTGAACTAGAATGATGCGAGGATAGCGTATTGATCAGCCATTGCATCATAGAGTTCATCGAACGTGTAACAAGTAATATGCTTGCTATCAATAAGAGATTTGCTTCTTCGTTGTTCAAAACGCTCATTGCAATCTCCTCGTGATAAGGAGCTTTGCCTTCCTATAATCAAAGCTCCTTTATATTTTATTTCATAGTGGCCAAACTCGGACTTCATGCTTTGAGTTTTGTTATGTACCGATAAATGTAGGAACCAATCAACAACTTGACTGTAACCTTTTTCAAATCTCGAAGCCCATGAATGTACCGATGTTTTTTTATTTACTTTCTTGTTAAATATTGAGTTATCTTTTGCATCTTCAAACTCTATAAACACAAAATCTTGCATGGATTCACTTGCCACAACAAAATCAGCTCTAAATTTTCCAATTAATGGCAACTCGTTATTGAATTTCTTTGGAGCATCGATACCTACTACACGCCCCATTAGTAGAATCAATTGAGGCCTACTTTTAAAAAAATCAAGTAGTTTTGCCTCATCTATTTCCGAGTAATTTTTAAGTAGACACTCAAATTCATCAAGTTCATTTTTACATTGAGTGCTTTTTAGTTGATCTGATTTTAATGAGATCATGCTTCTGACCTCATAATCTTGGAAATACCATCAATCTTAATAAAGTCAACAATAAGTATTTCTTTATTCTTCTTTGAATAGATCACTCTAAACTTATGATTTATTCTCCCAGAGTACAGCTTCCTATCACCTTTCAACACAGATGAGTGGATTGCCCTTTCGTTACCTTCTTCTAAAAGACATAGGGCTCTATGTGCTTTTTCCTGTATTTCTGTAGGAAGTGATTCAAAGGAGTCCATTGCCCTTTGACTGAATTTTATAACTATGCTCATCTAACTCTCAGCGATTACCTTTAAAGATGAAATGATTGCCCTGCATTAACCTAACAGCTTATTAGCGGGCAACTTACCCATTTAGTACAAAGCCGGGACGACCGATTAGTCCGCGTACACTTGTGCTAGCTTACCATATGGCTGCTTAAAGTCAGTGAGTTAAACTTTATGGCTGCAATTTGAATGGGAGAAAACGAGCGTCCCGTACTAAAAACCGGCTCATTTTTACCATATACATTGCTCTGTTTATTTATGCAGATGAAATGCATAAGATAAATTAAGACTTTGTGGGATGATTCGAGTAGGGACAGGAATCAGTTAGGCCTATTGCTCTAATGCGTTCAATTCGGATAACTGCAGGTTGGGCAAAGCGAAGTTGACGGCTTTGTTGTTCTAATGCATTGGCTATTGAGCGGAGAAGAGCTCATATGTGTTAATTATTTTATCCGTGGTCATATAAGGTGAAGTTATTATCAAACCACATGATATAGAATACATCGTTTTGTCTATAACCCACCATAGGACGCTTACCATGAAACCGAAATGATAAAAAGTGATCCACATCTGGAGTAATAAATTTTGGGATAGGAGCGCTAATTGAATTTCTGTCGATTTTCTCAAAGCCCAAGCCGTGACGAGGCATCTGTTTAATTTCACGCCACGTATTGTTCTTGCGACGAAACATCGCTTCCGCGAAAAATGCTTTACCTTCTTGGTCAAGACATTGGAGACAGAAGCTACCTGCTTGTAAGCGCTCTAAAGAAAAAATTGGAGGCTTGTCGTCATAATTAATGTTAACTTCTTTTACAGTGATTTTGGATCTAGTATTGGCTTTTGGGTGTTTGATCTTCTTTTTTGCCATAAATTGAATTACTCAACTCTAGTGTCAAAATATGCTTTTAAATCTCGTTTTGAAATAACACCAGCATGTCCTTCATTTTCTATCCAAGGACTTTCTTCATGAGTCATATTTCTGAGTTTCCAAGCACTAAATTGACCGAAAACATCAAAAATTTCTTCGATATGTTCAATCTCACCTTTCATCAAGCGTGTATGAGGGTTAAATCTAGGATCTGAATCGATAGCTTCTCTGCCAAAGTCTTTATAATCATGGTAAAGCTCAGGAACCACTGGGCCATGTGCCCACGCTTCAATATCCGCGTCAAAAAGAGTTTCTTCATTCAAAGCAAGGTAAAAGCCTTGTGCATAATACACAAGCTTCTGAAGTTTCAAGTTCGAGATACCTTCATCATTTTCATCCGCTAAGAGAATAAAATACTTAGCTACGTCTTTTACATCTGCCATACCATAACCTCTCGCAAAATAGCTGTGCGATTATACAGGTGTATCTATATCCAACAAGTTTAGCTTATAAAAAAATCGACGTACTTGACGTGTGCAACCTCAACTTTAGAACAACTAACAATTTATTCACTCCCACAGCGGGGTATTCCACCCCAACCACCTTGGGGCTTCCCACGCATATCCCGGACACCAGAATCCAGCATAAATGCATGTTTTTAATGAAATATCATATAAAAAGCCAGATCCGAGAACACGAAAATACGACAAAATGGGTTACTTCACACTCATTCCATTTGGCATTAGGAAGTCTTTCGAAAACTAATAAGGCAAGACTGATGAGATTTGCTGTTTCAAACTCACTTTGGGGCATAAATGGTTTTAGCTAATCCGCCTTATACCCTTCTCATTGCTTAAAAACGATCAAACTTATTATTGTCGTCAGCCGACAAGAGTGTGTTTTTCTCTTCGTTTTCTTAGGCGTTACCGCTGCGCGGCAGGGCTTTCTGCTTGTATCTTCCATCTATGGACTAAGACCGTCTGCGACCTTGAACGTCACAAGTGTCGCTCCTGGTCGTGTCGCTCTACCAGTCCCTATCTGCAAGGATATCGCTTCAATCCTGAACGCCTGCGCTACTGCGTAGCGGCCTTCCGCCTCGTCGTGCCTCCTCGTTGCCTTTCACTGCCTGACATTAAGTTCGAGTAAGGGCTGGTTTTTTTATGCGCCGATTTTCCTTTCTACTCGCATCACGTTACGGGCTCGCAAGCTGTTTAACCGTCTCTCACCACGCCTTCTTTGCAAGGGAAGTACACGCGATATCCCTAAAGCAACACGTTGCTAAGGGCTAATCGCCCCTTGCCAAAGCGCAGCGATGGAGAGAGAGCGGACAGCTAAGCGGCTCCGAAAAGTGATACTCAAACAAAAAGGAAACTCCCTATGGCGCAACAAAACTCAACCCTAACTCTCCCTAAATGCCAAACAGCGACCAACGTCTCGCCGTTGGAGAGCGAAAGCTCACCAAAAAATGATGCCTCTTGGTGTTTGTTGGAGCTATTACCGAATTATCTCGACCCGTCAAAGGTGGTCACTGTAGTGCTACGTGGTGAACATTTTGGTTCATGGGATACGCCCCGTGAGCAGTGGGAAGCAGGTTTTTTATTGGTAGCGATTGAGTCTGATGGCAATGAAAAACACGTTAAGAACTTCTTACCATCACAGTTATCTGTCTCTGCCATCAAGCAAGAATGTGGCGACATCGCTAAAGCGCTCAGTGCGACTTTGATTGATACCACCATCAATTTCAATTTTGAGGCGAGGGATTGAGCATGACTCCATTATCAAACAACACTGTTCGTTTTGTTCAACTTCACAAACAAGTGAAAGCGATGCGCCAGTCAGTAAAAGGGGCGGTGGTATCAAATGTGCCTACCGTATCGCCACAGCGTCTAGAAATGGCGGAGCGTCTGCATCATCTGAAGATGTTCAGTCGTGGCAAGAGTACAGAGCAAATTCGTGATGTCGCTGAGTTGAAAGAGCAGGGAGTACATGAGGCCATCAAAGCTCAATTTCCAGAACTTGGCCAGCGCGCCTTTCAGCGTCACAACATTTATGAGTTTTTGTTAGAGCTCGATAGCAGCATCGAGTTAGGTCAGTGGCGTTTACGTGAGAACGCACAAGAAGTGATTGTGTATGCCTCTTATGGCTCAGTGTTCCCAGGTCTGCGCTTTCAAAAGTGTGGCGACGCCTTCCGCTGCACCGGTTTCAACTTTGATATCCGTTTATCGGAGTGAGGTGGGGAATGATGAATAACAATGAAATCCCAGTGACTTATGACGCATACGGTCGAATGCAGTATCACCCTGACTTTCACCCCAATCATGGCAAAGCATGGAAAACGACAGACCAGCACTACCTGATAGAACGTTATGAGTTGGATGGACCGGAACAAGTAAGTTTTGCGCTTGGTCGAACCATTCATACCGTGATGGCAAAAGCCTGTGAACTGCGAAAGCTTGGTCTCATGCCAAAGCCAGTCAAATTAAAACACCATCGCCGAGTTCAACGTTCAGAAGGAAAGTGAGATGAAAACACCAACTCATTTTGCTGCGCTGTCAGAGCTCATCGCGCGTGACTTTAAGAAGCAAGCCGTTGTTACACCGAGACGTCGCTTTGATTTCTATGACGAAGGACAAAAGTGCAATGTTCATAACTGGTCAAGCGAGTACCAAGTACATGTTTACCATTGTTTGAACTTCGCCAATGTGGACGGAAAGCCTTTGTACTTTGTTGAAACCTATTCCATGTGGGGAGATTGGCTGTGCAGTGAGTCGTATCGAACCATTAAAGCCATGAAAGAAGCTTGGCGCGGCCAGCTTTAACCAACACCATCATTCAATTGTTTAAGAGGTTATGACTATGTCTGAATTTTGTTTTGAAATCCCTGCGGTACGTGGCATCCAAGCTGGACGTGAGTTTTTTACCATCAATGCCCCATTTGGTGTGTTGAAGCGCCTTGTGGCGTTCGATACGGGGAATGTATTGGCTCGCTCTCAACGTGACGTCAACCCAGTACGTGCTAAGAAAATCTCGCAATACATTCGAGATAACTACGACAGTTATGTGTTGACGTCACTCAGTGGTGTCATCAACGAACGTCCAAAGTTCATCGAGTCCGAGTACGCGAACGTTGGCTTGCTCAAAGTGAACATGGACAGCGAAATCTTACTCTTTGATGGACAACACCGAACGACGGCCATTATCGATGCCATTGACCACGATGTTAATTTTAGAGCCGATAATATCCCCTTGATGTTGTTTGTGGATATGACGTTAGAAGAGCGTCAACAGTCTTTCTCTGATATTAACGGTCATACCGTGAAGCCAAGTTCCAGTATTAGCGACACGTACAACCAGCGAGACGACTTACCAAAGCTTGTGGTTGAAATGGCAAAGGAACTGGCGGTGTTTGTAGGTCTAGTGGACTTTGAGCGTAATGTGATAGGTAAGAGCAGCGAATACCTGTTTCCGGTCAAAATCTTAAAAGATGCCACCGCTCGATTGCTTGGTGTTAAAGCCAATGCCAAATTAACCAGTGAACAATGCGACATCGCCCGAGTGTTTTGGCAAGCGTGTGCCAAACCGTTACTGTGGCATGCTTTCCGTAATTGGGAAGATCCCGCCGATGAGTTTCGCGCTGGTTATATCTCTTCGCATGGTGTGTTCTTGAATGCCCTTGGTGTGGTTGGTCAATGTTTGCTCGCGCAATATGGTAACGTGGATAAGCTGGCTGACTTATCGACATTGAATATTCGTCGTGACAGCCCTGAGTTTGTTGGGCGCTGCATCGATGAAGTCACCGGCAATATGTTGACCAATGCCACGGCGATTAAACTCACGGCCATCAAGATGCTTTGTCATGTAGGTTGTCCTGTTGTGCCAGAGCTGCAATCATTCGAGCGTCAATACTTTCCTGATACTGAGTTTCCATCGGCTGTAGAGCGAGGCGAATCAAGTGAAGAAGAGTCATTGAATGACGTGTTTGAGGAAGTTGAATATCAAAGTGTACACCTTTATGCCGATATGGTTCGAGCGAAATGGCCAGAGTTAACCGAAGCACAAATTGATAATGTGTGTGACCAAGTTGAAGTGGTTGTTGCGGGTTATGGTGAGACGCTAGACCGCGCAAAAGGGAACGTACAATGCATGTTCAATAAGATGCGCAAATCTTCCACGGTGCTCGCCACTCTGCGCGCTAATTATCAAAAAGCCATTGCAGGGTAAACCTGTTGTGCGAGCTGGCTACTAAGTCAGTTCGCACTGATGAAGTTAGGTGATAGGAGGCCACGAAATGAACGCTTGTTCACTCTTTCTGAAAATCCAAGCACTCTCAGAGCAAGCCAGCATCGAGAGCGAGATGTCTTACGAAGAATACCTCCGTATCTTTACGCTCTACTTTGAGCGCAGTTTCAAGAAAAAGTCAGCGGAAGCTGTGAAGATAGCGAGAGCGTTTGGGTATGACGCATCGAAACGTCAACGTGTCACGGCTCCAGGTTCGAATCGTCGTGGGTGATAACCAGGCAGGTTTGAGCTTTTCGTGTTCTTTCGTTTGTCGCACCTTCCTTTAAACCGTCTCTCACCACGCTTTGTTTGCAAGGGAAGTACACGCGATATCCCTAAGCAACAAGTTGCTAAGGGCTAATCGCCCCTTGTCAAACCGCAGCGATGGAGAGAGGCCGGGCAGTCAGGCGACAACGAAATGAACAAGGAGTAAGCCATGACTGCATCGATTATCTACACCAACACCGCACTTTTTACTGCCGAGGAACAAGCAACCTTGGCACATGCTGCAGACATCCTAAAATCCAAGCTCATCATCAGTGAGCAACCTGCACTGACTTCTCCAGAGATGGTGAAAGCCTTTTGCCAACACTCACTTGCTGCCAAAGAGCATGAAGTGTTCGGCGTTATCTTCCTTGATAACCAACATCGAGTACGCTCTACCGCAGAGCTTTTCACTGGTACGGTCGATGCTGCATCGGTTTATCCTCGCGAGGTGGTTAAGAAAGCGTTAGCTGAAAATGCCGCTGCCGTTATCCTGTACCACAATCACCCGTCGGGCGTCGCAGAGCCTAGTCAAGCTGACCGTCGTATTACGCGCCGATTGACGGATGCATTGGCACTTGTTGACATCAAGGTTCTTGACCACTTTGTTGTCTCTTTTGAAGGCGTGGTTTCTTTCGCAGAACGCGGTTGGATTTAATCCAAAGGCGGCTTAGCCGCCTTTGTTGCTTTTAATTGGTCATAGCGATGAGGGACAAGGTAGCCATTGAGGGTTTTATGTTGGATAACGCCCATTATTTTGATCTGTCTTCGTCGATATCTAACCAGCGCTTCAAGCGTGTTCACGGCTTGGATTTTCTCTCTGACTTGAGCCCAATAGTTACCCTGAGCGAATTGTTTTTGTGGTTCCTTGCTCATGCTTAAGAAAGCACTCATTTTTCAAAGGGACAATCCTCGAAAGGTACTCTCTTTTTTCTTCCTCACCAAACGTTTTTGTCTGTGATTTATTGCTTCTCAATCAAAAAATCATCAAGAGAGTTGCCCGCATCCAGTTGGGTTTGAATTGCGGCTGGAGTGCGACCTTGGCCTGTCCATGTCTTTTCTTTGCCGCTGCCATCAAGGTAACGGTATTTTGCAGGACGAGGTGGGCGTTTAGTGCCTTTGGTTTTTGATTTAGGTTGACCTGCTAGAGCTTCAATCAATGCTTCAACATCAATGCCCTCTTGAGCAATTTGCGTTGCGATTTCTTCTAATTTTTCGTTTTGTTCTGCAAGGGCAGCTTGCTTGGCTTCTTCACTCTCTTGGCGTTCGATAACCACCGTTGTTAATTTATCAAGCGCTTCTTCTAGTTGTTCTAGCGTTAATTCACGTGAGTATGCTCGAAGTGAACGGATATTTAGCAATGTTTTCAACATCTCAGACATTATTTTTTCCTTTATTAATTGATGTCTTTATAGGGTACCTCGTTTGATGCGTTGGTGCAGATTAATTTCTTAGGGCGTTCTCGCTTCGCTCGGTTCATTCCGTCGCTGCGCTCCTCTCGCGATAACGGATGCCACGAATATCGAGCAAGCTCGATGTGGCAGTCAGTTCCTGCGAACAATCACCCAACGCACTTCACTCACTACGTTCGTTTCGCGGGCTTTGCCCCTTACTTTGCTTCGTTATGCGTCTGAAACGACGCACTACGCATTATTTCACCTCTTGACGTGTTGAGGGCGTAATCGCTTTGGTGATGCATTCCTTCTCGATGCCTTTTGTCTTGAGCTCACTTGCTTAAAAGCGCTGATTTCTAAATCTCTCAACTCTCGCCCTCTTTGCAAGGGAAGCTTCGCCGCGGAGCGGCCTTGTCAAAGCGGTCTATCAAGTTGAGTCGATGAAATCAGGCAATAAGCGAAGTGATACTCAACTAACCAAAAGGAGCCGTTTCTATGAACGCAATCACTCAAACCTCAACGTCCTCTAACCGTCAAAAGGCGACCAGCGTATCGCCGCTGGACGCTCAGGCAACTGCACAAAATGATATCTCTATTGTGATGCTGCCTGTCCGTCAATTAGTGGTGTCTGATTTAAACGTGCGTAAGAGCAAAGCAAGCAAAGCGGATGATGAATCCTTGCAAGCCTCTATTCTGGCGCATGGCATTATTCAAAACCTTGTGGCACTGCCTTGTGATAAGAATGTGTATCCAGTGGTGAGCGGTGCTCGCCGTCTCACTCAACTCAATGCTTTGGTTGAAGCCGGAAGTATTGATGCTGATTACCTTGTGCCTGTCAAAGTATTGAGTGGATCAGAGGCGCAGTTTTATGCCACTGAAATCTCCCTGACTGAAAACATTACTCGTGCAGCCATGCACCCTGTTGACGAGTTTGAAGCTTACTCAAAGATGATTGAAGACGGGGCGACAGTCGAAGCGGTAGCGCAGCGTTTTGGTAAAACGCAGCTTTACGTGCATCAACGCATGAAATTGGCTGCGGTCGAATCGGTTATCCTCGATGCGTACCGTGAGGGTGACATCACTCTTGAACGTGTCATGCTGTTCACCATTGCCAGCCCTGAGCGTCAGCGTGAAGTGTGGGAACAAGTGAAAGACAGTGCATTCTACGGGGATGGTCAAATTCGCAATATGCTCAAAGAGTCTGCGTTAGAAGCCTCAAGTGGCTTGGTGAAGCTGGTTGGTCAAGAAGCGTATGAGAAAGCCGGTGGTTCAGTCACAACCGATTTGTTTTCAGACAAAGTGTACTTTGAAGACCGCTCATTAATGGAATCACTGGCAACGGCAAAGATGCAACTGGAAGCGGATAAGCTGACAGCGCAAGGGTGGAAGTGGACTGAAATTCTGCTAACTCGTACCCATGATGAAAGCCGTGGTTATCTTGAACTGACCGCAAATCAAGGTAAGTACAAGAAAGCCGAAAAAGCATTAGCAGGGTGCATTTTGGCGTTGAACTTCAACGGTGAAATTGTTGTCATTAAGGGCTTGGTGGCGAAGTCTGAACGCAAGGCTTTGAAAGCCTTGCAAGCAGAGAGTGTAAAAACGACCACAGCCAAAGGTGACGGTAATCAAGCGGATGCTAATGCAATAAGTGACGTTGTCTCGTCTGAGATAGTTTACTCCGCTGCGTTAACCGAAGATTTGAAGGCGCACCGCCTTGCCATGGCAAAACATGCGTTGATGCTTAACAGCTCGCTTGCCCTTGATGTTCTTCATTTTTCTTTGTGTGTCAAAGCTCACGGACTCTACGCAAGCACACCGATTGATATCACCTTAAACCGTACCTTTGTGGAACCCAAGCAAGGGGATTTTAGTGAGAACAAAGCGCTAGAGCGTATTGAGCAGCACAAAGCAACACTCGATATGGCATGGTTTGAGGTGAAAGAGGCACAAGAACGTTTTAAGGCTTTTGCTTCGCTCGATGCTGAGGAAAAACACAAGCAGGTTGCGTTTGCGACGTCTTTGATGTTACAGGCGTGTCTTGTAGGTGAGGGCGGCTTTAGTTTTGAGTTCCTATACCAACAACTGGATTTTGATGCAGCTGATTACTGGCGACCAAGTACCGACAGCTTTGTAAAACGCATTGATAAGAATGCACTCATTGAAATAGCGCAACCAGTGATGCCTGAAACATGGCTTCAAAGCGCTCAGGGGCTCAAGAAAGGCGATTTAGTGGCTCAGGTCGATACTTGGCTAAGTGGCGGTGATAGCTCACTCACAGAGGTGCAGAGAGCGCATTTCGCTAAATGGATGCCAAAGGGCTTCTAAGTCACCTCGGTAGGCAGTCCTAACGGACTGCCTATCCTGTTGTCAAAGTTTCAAAGTGCTGAGTTGCGTTGATTTTGTTCGGTACGGGCTTTTGAAGACGTAGCTTTTGCAAAATGGGGTATTCGGGAAATGATCGGGAGATTTATCAATTTCTGATTTCGTGTTTTTTTTGGGGTGGTAAAATTTCTTGCTTCTTGCTTCTTGCTTCTTGCTTCTTGCTGAGGGGCGTTCTCGCTTCGCTCGGTTCATTCCGTCGCTACGCTCCTCTCGCGATAACTGATGCCACGAATATCGAGCAAAGCTCGATGTGGCAGTCAGTTCCTGCGAACAATCACCCAACGCACTCCGCTTCGCTCCGTAAACTCATCTCGCTAGACCTGTGTTCAATCGGACTCATCAAGACGTTGAGTGGCATTAAGGCGCGAGCAAACGGTCTTTCCGAATCAATTTAGGGGATAGCGTAGCCTCAGTAAAGAGGGACGTAGTTTCCTCTTGACAGAGTCCACGCCACCCCCTTGTTCAAATTGACGTAAAGACACAGATTTGCACGCTTCACCGCAATCCCTCTCCTTACCTTGGGAGTGCCCTGTACCTAAAACAGGTCTAGCAGGAAGAGGGGGACTTGAGGGCGTAAATGGCTCACAAGTTGGTTTAGCTTCTGTCCTTGCGGTTCGTCCGCTCTCGCGCCCTACGGTTGCGGTCTTGTATTTTTGCACAGCAAAAATGGGCTGTAGTGAGTTTGCAACGTGTCATTACAACATCTTAACCCGTTGTATTTTGAACAGAGGATATAAAGCCATGAAATATTTATCGGATTACATCAACGACAAACAAACCGCAGCATTTGACGAATTAGGCGCATTTTTTGCCTTTTCAGAACAACAGTTTAACGAAGCGAAAAAAGAAGGAGTTGAATATTGCTCAATGGGCGCAGGGTTAATCTGTCCAGTTGGCAAATCAAAACAACTGTTTAACCGATTAAATAAAATTTGCAAAGAAGGGATCGCGCAAGATATCGCAGATAACGGCATTAAAGCGATCATTCGACGTGAGTTATTTAATCACGAATGTTTTTACACAGAAGAAATTGATGCTTGTGTAGAGGCGTTAGATGGTTACAACGTCAGTTATGACGATATTTACCAAGAGTTTAATCATATCCGTAGAACAGAAGATGTGTATTAAGCACAAATAAAAACGCCTAGATAGTTGCACCAACAATTATCTAGGCAGCGTCCAAATTTACAAACAAGGTATGTCAAAAAATGAACACGATGAATAATATCTCAACCAATGAACAATTGAAAGCAGAAACTTATGTTTGTACGGCTGAGCCATTTGAATTAGGCAAGGTGGTAATGACACAAGGCGTTGATCACCTATTGCGTACTAATATTGGTGCAAATTTAAGCGTGTATCTCATGCGTCATAAAAACGGAGATTGGGGGGATATGCCAATTGAAGATAAGATCAGTAATGATGAAGCGACTAAAAAAGGTAGGCGCATTATGTCAGGGTATCAATTCTGCGAGCAGAGAATTTGGATCATCACCGAATGGGATCGCAGCGTAACCACGATATTACTACCACATGAATATTAATCGTTAATTCAACTAAACTAAATCCAGTCAAATACGACTGGATTTTTTTTGCGTTCGATTTTTGTCAGTTAACAGTGTCGATTTTAAAAATCGGCTCGCACTTATTCGCAATATACTATTGCGCTTGAATAGGCATGAGAGTGAAGCGAATAAGTGCTCGCTTACCGCGCTGTCTTTTTCTTTGTCATCCGACTATTACCTTTCGAGAAATACGCTTATCCAGTGGAACGTACATTTTATATCATGATGCGCTGTCATTATCGTGCCAGGATGGTCTTGCAGGATGAAGGGTTATTTTTTTGTTGGATACCGATGAGATATTAAGGTGGTCATTATTGGTTGATTGTTCGTCTCGTACTCACTGCGTGAGCGTATTCTGTATTCGTCGCACAGCGACTCATGTTAAACTGTTTCAACGTTAATCATTTGGTGAAGTGCTATGAAATCTTGTCTATTATTTTTCTTGCTTACTCCTTTAAATGTTTCTGCATTTTGTTTTGAAGAAGCAGGGCAGCATTATAATGTGTCGCCCAATTTATTAAGAGCAATTGCGCAAGTTGAAAGTAACTTCAATCCAAAAGCCTACAACGAAAACAAAAACTCTTCCGGTAAAGTTATTAGTCGTGATTTTGGCTTGATGCAAATTAACTCAAGTTGGTTTGATAAGCTCAGTGATTTTAATGTGACTGAGCAGAACATTTACGAACCGTGTTTTAATGTTTCACTTGGTGCTTGGGTATTAAGTGCTAACTTTGCAAGTCATGGTTATAACTGGAATAGTGTTGGTGCTTATAATGCAGGGTTCTCAAAACGAACCGAAAGCGCAAGAAGAATATACATCCAAAAAGTACAGAACGTTTATTTTTCGCCAAATCTTAAATAACTCACGTTGCACTATAATGGTGCAATGTGAGGTTTGCCTCGTTCTTCCGTTTTGCCTTTCCATTCCTTCGCGGATTTACCTAAGTGATCCGAACTCATCCGTTTTTCGCTCTCGCTACTCGCCTGAAAACGACTTCGCCACGTCTATAATCCCAATCGCGTTCGTAGGTTTCGTTGAAAGCGATTGCTCTTTTGAATTTCTCCACACCCCACGGCGCATTGAAATCAATGCGAATGGTTGTCTGTGAAAAATATAAAACCCACAAAATCAATAAGTTATGCGCTAGCTGTGCGCAAAAAAATACCTCGAAAAAATTTTCAAAATTTCAACTAATTAGCCGATAAAATATGACTTATAAATAATTTCAAATAAGTTATTCGTAAGTTATCCCTTGCTGTGTAAGGCGTGGAAGGGTGTTTAAGTTGTATATAAGTCGAGAATGACTTAAAGCTGCATTAGGCTTTGTATGATAAGGGTTTGTAGTTGATTTGATTTGATGGGTTAAGTTATTATGACTTTTATTTAAGTTAGATTAATGCATAAAAAGGGTGATACGAAATGGCTAAAATGTACCATTTGCAGACCTACTTGAAGGGTCAGTTAGAGCAAGATTTTGCTAAGTTTAAGTCACGTGAGCGGCTTGGTGATGCAGAAGCTACACGTCAACTTTTGACCTTGGCTTTGCGCATCAAGCTTAATGATAGTGACGACGATAGGCCGTCGAACCGAGAGTTGATGGAAGAGATGTATCGCCGTATTAGGCAGATACAAGGGACAGGCAATCTAACCCATGCTCAAAGTTTTGATGGGGCTGCTTTTTATAATAATAAAAAAGAAGCGGGAGAGATGCGTAATTTGGTCACAGCAGAAGTCAATAATAAAGTGGATGCATTTCTTGAAGGCGAAAAAAAAGAGTAACCCAAGGGCTACTCTTTTTCGTTTCATCACCTTTCTAATTCACGTTCAATTTCTCGCTCATCAAACGTATTCGACTTATTATCAAAGTCCAGTTCTTGTTGTTTCGAGGACTCTTTAAGTTCGAACTGCTCTAATGCTTTACTGTCTTGCTCTTTACCATGTTGAGTTATGTATTCCTCTTTCTTGTCGTCCAATTTATCTAGGTTGTGGTCGTGTTGGGTGAGTTCTGTTTTTTCATTAACAACGGGATGATGGAATTTATCAATACACGCTTGGATTTCTTTTATTAAATGCTCTGGCGCCGCAAAGTGAATATCTCTTCCGGTGAAGTTTTGCATGATTTTTTCAACGTTATTAGGGTTTAAATCTGTATTTCCTTGACTGAGTGCAATCACCACGTGTTGACGAAGTTCATCGGTGGGAATATTTTGAATGTCGTTTTTGTGGTTGACATTAATGATGTCATAGTCTCCTTGGAGAGCTTGTTTAATAGCAAACGAATTTTCGATAGACGTACTAATGATGGTGGTGTGTAAATCATTGCCTTGATGAAATTTCGTTATTTTTTTTGACTTGGTGCCTAGTGTTCTTGGATTAACATCGAGCGTGCTGTCTTTATTTCCTTGATAATCTAAATAGGTCACCTCAACGGCTTTGGTTTCTCCTCCTTTATCGTGAATATTGGTTATCATTGCAGGGTGAAAGTTTTTATCTTCCGAGGAGTAAACGGATGGATGAAAACGAACGTGGTCACTTTGTGGTTGGGTAATACCTAATTTGTTTAAGTAGGTTTCAGCGATAGTGCCCGTCAGTGATTGACTGGATTGGATATACTCTTTCGCTCTTTCTTCAAACTGAGCAATATGCTTCGGTGTGGTTTGCAGTAATTTGTCGTGTTGTTGGTTTTCCTCTAATTGATATCGACTTGGATCATTGAGCATGTTATTCGCTTCGGTCATGGCGTCTTTGTAAGTCATTTCTTTATGACTCATCATGAGGTTAATCAGTGAGCCTTTTTCACCCGTTGTGTAATCTTTGAAATAGCCACGATGTTCTCCGGTTAAGGTGACTTTAATAGCGGATTGACCCTCGCCAAAGGTTAAGTAATCACGGTCAGATTTGGATTGGTTGGGTTTGCCTAGTAACTGGATAGCTAAGCTTTCGGTGTATTTTGGCAGCTCACGGTTGATGTGCTCCTTAAATTTGTTGTAGCTAAAGTCTCCGTTATTATCTTGATAGCGAACATCTTCATGAGGAAGCGCCTTATCATTAAAGTAGGTGGTGCTTTGTGGCGGTATATGATTAAGGGTTTCCATGGCACTGGATTTATTGATGTCATTGGAAAGCCAGCTTTTCATCATGGCTTTGGGGTTATCCGTAAAGAGTTTTACGTGCTCACTGGCACGGCTTAAATCGATATAAGCGCGTCTTAAATTGGTCAGTGCACCTTGTCCTTTAATTGTGGTGAGAACGTGTTGATAGGTTGCCCCCTGTGCCATGTCTGCGGTTCGGGTGTACGCATAATCCCAATGACCGTCTTTAAGTTGGGTTGGGTTGATATGCAGGGTTTGTCCGTCTTTGGATTGGGCGGTGATACCTTGGCGTGTCGCTTCATTGATTTGATATTCCACGTTCGCTTTGATGCCTCGCTCTTTGTCGGTAAAGCGAGTGACGATTTTATCGCCAGAGGATAACGGCTTTTCCGCTTGACTAAACAAGGTGGTGAACTTGTGGTCTTTGTTACGTGGTAAAAACGCTTTCTCTATACCAGTGTCATGGTCTTTGACCATGACCACGCCATGCTCAGAATCGACGTTGGTTATCGTGCCATATTCCCCAGGCTTGGTGCTTAAAATTAGCCCCTTTTGGTACGCCAACATGGTTGATAACTCTTCCTTGCTGTGACCTGTAGAACGAAGCCGTGAGGTGATGATGTTCTCTTGTCCAATGGTGTTTTCTTTCATGAGTCCAATGCGAATGTGCTCGGTGATTTGGTCCCGCTCTTTGTTGGTGTAGGCAATGATAAGCGTGTTGTCACGCGTCTCAGGCGTGCGTGCTAGATAGTCTTTAGCCACCACAAAAGGCAGTTTTTCCGTCGCGGCAAGCTGCGCTTTTGCTTTGTCGGGCGCACGTTCATCCAACGTTGAGATGATGTGCTCGGTTTTACCCAGTGCATCAGGACCTTGTGACGCGAGCTTATTTAGGGCGCTGTCGGGTTGTTTGTCCAAGATGTTATGTACGGCGCCTAGGAGAGCCTCATTTTTCTGACGAATGATGTCGGTCATGTACGCGGTATCGATGCGACCTTGGCTCATCGCCAATTCAAAGGGTTTACCTGCACTTTGGGACAGCAACTGCTCTTTATCACCAAGGAGAACGGACTTTGAGCCGCTTTGTAGCACAAGGTCTGTAAATTCTTTGGCTTGGCGGTTACTGACCATTGAGCTTTCATCAAGAAAGAACAAGGTGTTTTGATAGTCCTTTGGTGTGGTAATGCCACGCCTTAGGTCGGTTAATAGACTCTCTAGCGTTTGCGCTTGCACGCCTTTGCTTTCCAGTTCTGACACAGCAGCGTGTGTTGGCGCAAGGCCAATCACCTGTTCAGGTGGATTTTTACCGGCTTGGGTTGCATTGGTTATCAGTTCGATATTTGATTCAAGCATGGTGGATTTACCTGTACCAGCGAGGCCTTGAACGGCTACGAAGCTGTCTTTGGTGGTTGATATCAACGTAATGCTGTCGGCTTGCCCTTGGGTTAGGCGAGGGTGTGCATCAAGGTAGTGTTGTATTTGTAGTGGTGTTGCGAAAGGAACGTGTTGAGCTCTCCCTTGATCAATGTTCCGTAAAATGTGCTTTTCGGTTTCGAGGGAGGCTTGAGTTGTCCATCGCGTCCCATCACTGTACTGAGCGGATAGCACATCACTGCGCTTGGCCAGTTCTGCTTCGATTTGCGCTTTAACGAGCGGTTGATTGGCTTCCTCAAACGCATAGCGAACGGCTTCGACCACGAGGGATTTTTGCGTGAACGCCGCTTCCTTTTCTGAAAGGTGACTTAATGCAAAGTTCACCGCTTTCTCATGCAGTGGCGTGTTTTGCTCTTTGGTGAAGGCTGTTAATGCTTGCGTGATGTCTTGGCGAAGAAGGGTTTCAGTGGCACTGGAGAGATAACGGTCATTGACGTTCTGTGTCCCGACAACGCGTTCAATCGCCGAAAGCGTCACTTCACTTTTCTCCAGCGTTGCCTGGGCTTTTTCTACGCTGTCAGTAAACACATCAATGCGAGCACTTTTTTCTGATAAGTCGTGGAAAAGCGCTTTTGATAACGTGAATGCTTTGCCTGAAATCAGAGTGTGCGACCTTGGTTCAATATGACTGGCGGATTGCACGTAGTCGTATTTTAGTGGCGCGTCTTTCAGAGCCTCTACAGGCAAGGTTTTTGACTCCCCTTGCGTATCGGTCAACGTGAGGGCTTCTTTAGATACCTCCGTGACCACGTAACGCTCATTAGCATTTAAGCCAGAAGGAAAGTGTTTACCCGTGGCGGTGATGCGTTCTCCTTGGTTTATTTGCAAGGCTTCCGGTTTGAACACTTGCATATTAAGGGCTTTAAACTCAGCAGAAGATGGGTCGAGGGTGTATTCCTGACCATCGGTTTTACTTAGCACGTGAACGCGGTTTTCGGCGACGTCAGACTTGGCCACGACCAGCTCTTGAGGTTTTCCTTCCCCCCAATGGCGAAGGGTCATGCCTGGTTTGTAGTGTTGCGCCAACTCTTGCTGTGGTTTGGACAAATAGTGAGGTTGCTGGGTAAACACCGTGATACCGGTTCGAGCCAGTTGACCATCGTTTTGCAAAGAGGTGCGAATGGCCTCAGTTAAGCGTCGCTGCTCAAGGTTGGACGTCGCTAACACTTGCGCGTCATCCTTATTGGTTAGGTAGGTATAAGCTCTTGCTAAGGTCGCCGCATCAGCGTCATGCAACGCCACTTTGCTATCACGGCTTTGACTGTTTACCCACGAGTGAGAGACCACGTTGCCTTTGCTGTACAGGTCAATGGCGTTATACGCTTTAAAGCCTTGGCGACTGGAAGTGTGGTTGAGCAAAATGACTTTACTGCCTGACTCATTGGCCTTGTTGCTTAATGCGATGAGCTCATTTGCACTCATTTTGTTGGCACCATCGACAAGGAGTACGTCCTTGTTGGTCATGGGCGTACCGCTGTTAATGAGACCGTTAAGTGAATGGCGCTGCTCTGGATTGAACAGATGCTTTATCCAGGTCGCTGCGGTGAAACTTTTGCGCTCGATAGTTTGACTGTGAAGCTGCTTGTCTTTTGCGGTTTGCGAAACGAGATGAACACGTTTACCCGCGTGGTTGCCAACATCAAGAAGACTCTGAGCGATTTGTTCACTGCTGCCAAAGACATTGACTACGTGAAATTGCTTGGTGGACTCGTAAATACCGGCGACTTTTTCACGGTTGCCTTGGTTTAGATTGAGTTTATCAAGCGTTTTATCGTCCACTGGGGTTCGCATATGGTGGGTGCGTCCTTTGGTGACGTCCATCAGGGCTTTTTCATTATCGAGCATGGCCTTAGTGGTGTACTGGCCTTTTTCGCTAAGCGGAATGAGCGTGCCTTGTTTAACCCATTGTTCTGCGACGATTTTGAGGTCAATGGCGTTGGCTTGGACGCCACCTTTGGTAAAGTCTGACGCCGCCAGTTCAATGACTTTTTCTAACTTCAAAGCGGTGTTGTATTGACCAAGATGCTCAACGGCGCGATGAAAGGCTTCTTTAGCAATAAGCTCTGGGTTGCGCTCGTGCTTGGTGACGTTTAACGCATTTTGAACCAGTTCTTCAGGTTTAAAGCCTTTGTCGCGGATGGTTTGTTGCCAGCGAGCATTCAAAGAGGCATCGCTTTCATAGGTCTTGGATTTACGGGTATCAAGGGCAGCGGTGTCTCTCGCGGCTTGAGAGTCACCAAAGTTTAATGCTTGTTGATCGATTTGTTGTGAGCGAGTGGAAAACGCATCGAGCACATTTTGAGGCACGCCTTCAACTTCAAACTGACCATTGCCAATGCCACGCATTTGAAAACCGAGATCTTGACTCTGATGAGCAAGCTGACTTTGGTAAAGCGCCGTGTAGTATTTTTGGAAGTTGTAGATGCGTTCACTAGAGCCATTAACTACTGCACCTTTTTGCTTGATGGTCGATGCTAGAGTACGGAGTTGGCCTTCTTTGTCTCGCGTCATATTGGCCGCCAGAACATGAGAGTGCATTTGGGGATCATTTTCGCGGCTGGTTTTATGACGAACGACGGCAAAGGCCATGTTTTCGGTATTGGTAAACTCACGCCCCCCGTCCTCGTTGATCGACACAGCTTGCGCTACGTCTTTTTCGATTTGGTCGAGAACAAATTTAACCGCGTTGTCGTGCGCTTCAACGAGGCGTGTATCGCCACCGACTAATGCGAGTGTGCTGATGCCTTTAGGAGCGGAGAAAGTGAGGTCTAATCCACATTTATGATCGTCTCGTTTGCCTTTGATGGTTTCGTCGCCCAGTTTGCCTGACAGTACGGCTTCTAACGTTTTTTGTTCTACAGGTTTGCCAAGCAATCCAGCTTCTTCGGTGAGTTTGCCATGCCAGAACGTATTTTGCCCTTGCGCCTGTTCTTTGAGGTAGTAGTTGTCGCTCTCGTCTTTTTCGAGCGAAGTGTCGGGCAGTTCTTGGGTGTTTTCTTCGGCTAGGTAGTATTGGGAGGCGTTGGAGGCGGATTTTAGTGGGCTAATGGACATCATAATCGGTGTTTTCCTTGTGTTGGAAATCACCAAAAGTAGCGGTGCTGATGAGGGCGCTTAGACACATGCAGGCAACAAGAAAGGTAGCGGCAAAGGCTAGGTAGAACCTTTGCCGCTTGACCTTATCTTCTTACTTCGTAGGCAAAAATCATGCGAAGGTCATTGTTTGCACCTTTGTAATGAAACTCACACAGTGAATCTCGAAAGAGTGCGGTTAATAACACGACGGTCACGCAGACCACCAATAACAGCGCCACAAGGACGGGTTTCTTCGACATAAATTTGCCTCCAATGAAGTAAGAGGCTATTATCAAGTTGCTAAACATAGATGGAGCCTCGTCTGAATTTATAGTTCATTCGGGGCTTTTTCGTATCTGCATTTAGGCAGCGCTTAAACACAGATAGTCTAAGCGCCCAGAGGCATTGTATCAGAATTGGGTATGGTGACTACTTTTGGTGAAAGGTTGACTTTGAGAAGGTTGCCCTAGCGCGGCTAGGGTTGTGAAAAACGGTGGCTTATCCATTCAATTGATCGGTGCGCATGCTGATAATCCAATCGGCGCGAACGGAACTATTTACCGCCAAATCCCGCATAAGTAAATGACATGTGGTTATATTTCGGTACTACCCACCCATTGCTCGCCAAGAAAAGCATCCACGCCGCAATAAGTCCACGCTGGCTCAAACAAGGTGTTCATTTGACATAGAGCTTGATGTGTCCAACCGCTATTTGGGGCTTCATATCGAGCAAGAAATTGCCCTTCAAGACTGAGTAAAAACAATGGGCGGTGCTTTACGGGAGTGAGAATGTCGGGTTCGTTGCGTTGTTGGTCTGTAATAAAGATCAACATAGAGTGTGTCCTCGTTGATTTTGCCTAATCTGCAATTTCCCCAGCGTCTAGCTGGGTGATTGACGCTTCTTCTGTTTCTCGATGTAGCTGGGCTTGTGTGTCTTCCGCCAATTGCTGATTGAGTGTTGTCTTGTCGTAAGATGCTTCTTTTTTCGGGGCTTTCGACATGGTTTGTTTCTGACTTTCCCTCGCTTGTTGCTGCTCTTCTTCGTTTTCGTAAGTGCTTTGCTGGATAGCCAATAGACGGTTTCTCTGAGTTTCATCGAGTTCGTGCAAGGCGATTAACTCATGGAAAATCAACGCTTGGTCAAGACGTTCTATCTCTTGGCCTCCTGGTATGTTGCGCTTTAAGAAAGATGGCTGAATATTACTCATGCGGTCGTATTTCAGTTGAAGCTTGGTGATGAGCATAGAGTTTGGAGTGCGCAGATAACATTCCAAATCATCCAAGCCTTGAATTTCCGCAGGCGAAACAACAGGACGCGTTTTGTTTTGATGACCAAGTGATACACCATCACGCAGCGCATTCGCGCCGTAAGAGATGTTTTCACGAGAGATGTCAATCTCTTGTTCACCTAAGTCATCCGAAGCAATGGTTGCCATGTCTTTAGAAGGTGCACGGAAGAAATATCGTGTATTAAGCAAGTCAAAGATAACCCTTGCGGCATTACGACCGTAGGTGGTTTCAAGTTGTGCATAAGACTGGATACCGAGTAAATAACAGCCCCCAAACTTACGAACTTCTGAAATGATGTGGGTCAATTCAGGCAGTTTGTGTAAGGTAGGCATCTCGTCGATAATCACCCAGATGCGGCGGTCTTCATCGGGCTCCATGCCTAAGATGGCGTTGGAAGCGATGGCAAGCCACATCGATATCAATGGTCTTAATGCGGTGTGTTGTCTTGCGTTACTGGAGAGAAACAAAAAACCTTGCTGTGATTCGTCTTGCACCCAATCGGTGATAGAAAACGCAGCACGTTTACGTAGGCCGTTGGTGTCTTTCTCATCCAGGCCGTGTAGGTAACGCAGAGACTTAATGTACGTTGCCAATACGGATTTAATCGAAATCGCCGTTTTCTCAATACTCTTAGATACTAGAGAGCTTGCCTCTGTACCTTTCAAATGCTCACCGAGGGTTGCCAATTCGGATGTTAAGATGATGTGCAGTAGGTTTTCGATGCTGCACTCGTACTCATCACTGAGCATCATTTGGTAAGCCGTAGCTGCAAAAATCGTTCTTGCAGAATCCACCCAGAATGGGTCGCCTTCACCATGCTGAGGAATAAGCGCTGCCGCTAAGCTTTCAAACTCTGGCGCGTCTTTCGCGTCACTCCAAATGTCCCAAGCAGCGCAGCGTTCGTCGAAAGGATTTAAAATGATGTCTTTGTGTGGGTCGTAGAACTTACTGACAAAATCACAGCCTTTATCGTAGATGATGGCTTTATCGCCTCGTTCGCGTATCCAGCGAAGCAGCTTACGAATGGCAACCGACTTACCTGCGCCAGTGGTGCCGTCGATTAAGAGGTGTTTGACTTCAAAACTGTCCACAAAGAGTCGATGGCCGTCGAGTGCAAACGGTGACAGTTTTTTCTTTCTTTTAAGTTCTGCGGTGACTTCACTAGGCGAGGCTAAACGAAAACCACGAATGTGGTTATCTTCACTTTGCTCTTTGCCTTTTTTCTTAAACCAGTTGTTGATAACGACAAAGAGAATGCTCGATGCAATGACGTAGATGAGGATACCAACAAAGACCGCTTGCAGAAATTCTTGATGTGATTGAGCAAGGGTGGGGTTTTCGAGTTGCTTACCGAGCGTGCTGCTGTAGCGCTGTCCTTCCCATTCGACCACTACGTTACGTTTTAAGCTAAATCCGAGCTTATTAAACAGCCAGAACAGGGTGTAATAGTAGGTACCGGTTAAGGTGTTGGCCGAAGCGATGAGCCACGTGGCAAACATACCAAGTAGCAGTGAAATGACATTGACGTATTTAATAATGGTCACGTTCACCTGCCACCACATGCGAATGTTATGGAAGGTGATTTGACCACCACGAGTGGTAGACATAAAAGGTTTCCTTTAAAAGAGTTGGTGACTTGGCATGAGAGGAAATGTGTTGTGACGCAAATTCGATGCAAGTCAAAGCGCGCAGAAGACGAAGGGCTTCTGCTCGGTTACAGTGTGACGTTAAGAAAAGTCGCAGTGCTTAAACCAAGAGGTAGCTTAAGCGTTCATTTTGCGTGGATTGGGTATTAATAAGAACAGGGCAGTTGAGATGCCCTGCGAAGTCATGAACGATAATGGAGGATTGCGCTGGTTATAACTGCTTTTGCACAGGGCAAGGGTATTGTTCTTTGAGAGCGGTAGAGAGGTAACTGCCGATTGACGTTCTCACTCCAGCTTTTCCATATTTTTTAAAACTTGGATCTTGCTCAATATGATTGTTAATCAACGTCATTAAATCTTTAGTTTTCCAGTTATACAAATTCTCACGATTGGCTGCGTCTCTCATTGGCAAACAGTAATCAATTCGTTGGTTGGCTGCGTCCAAGCGTGTGGTGTAAAGATTGATGGTATCGGCAGCTGTTCGTACACTGACAAGTAAATAACTATATTCTTGGCTGTTAATGTTTTTATGATGTTCGACATAATAAGCCATGCTAGCTGGGTTATTCTTGCTATTTATGTTTTCATCAAAGTTCGCGATCTCCGCCAAACTTGAAAATGAACACGCTGTGGTTAATCCCAATACGATCCATTTTTTCATGGTTTATCCTCCATATTTTATCTGTATATAATACCAGTATTGGTGTTTGAAATATATCGTCATTGTGTGAAGATTAACCACACTTTCAGCATGTTACCCGTCGGATTTTTTTGTCGGCTCAGATTCTTGTGATGAGTTGGCTTGCGTGAGGTGATCGCTTTTTTGGTTAAAGCTGTCACGCGCGTCCTCCACGATCTGCGCTCGCACGTCTGATTGGTAGTATGCGTCAGTCCCACCACGTTGTTCGTGCTGCTCCAAAATCGCCTCACTGGTATTACTTAGAGCCTTACCTTTGTAGTGCTCACCCGCCATGGTTTGCCACTGCGATTGCGTCGGTTCGCCATCGAAGTTGCTTTGGTGTGTTTCTTGGGTTGGAACGCTTGCTAGCACAAAGTCTTTAAAGGTCTCGGTCTGCTTAAACGCTTCCCACTCATTAGCGCGATCTTGACGAGCTTTGTCATCCTGGCCTGTCAAAATTTGTTTGGCATCTTCTTTTTTGTGCCCTGCTTCAACAAACTCTTGGAACGGGATCACCAGTTTCTCTGACAAGCTGGCCATTTGTCGTTGTTCTTGACTGTTAGCACGGCTGAGCGTATCGACCTCTTGCTGTGATTGCGTGGCTGAGGTCATCAGTCCTTGCGTCTCGTTAAAGTTCGCCACAAAACCTCTAGCGTAAGTGCCCGCCTCTGACTTGCTTTCGTCGGCTGTGAAGCGGTTGCTGGCCTCCGTGGTTTGGTTTACCCCAGAGCGGAAAGACTCAATCGCCGCTTCAATCTGGCTTCGCTGCTCGCTAGAGGTGTTAGAGAGCGTTTCGCGGTCTTCGTCCGTCCATTTCGTGCCCGCGGATGCGCTTAAACCAAGACTAAGGTCAAGTGGGCCCGCTTTGCCTCCTAGCTTCCCACCCACCTTTCCATCAAAGCCTCCATACATCGAATGCAAATACGCATTGGCTTTGTCATGACTCCACCCTGTTACCGCTGAAACTTGCTCGGTCGCTTGACTCACTTGCTCTAACCCTTTGGTCGCCGCCGCTGTTGCACCGCGTCCATGGTTTACCCCATAGCTTTGGCTTCGACTGACCGAGTCTTTCCAGTCCGCCATCAGTTGCGTGCCGCTTTGAATGTTTTGTGACAATGCGGCTTGCTGCGTCGAAAGATTGGACTGCGCTTGAGTGTAAACATCATTCACCGCTTCGGAATATTGTTGGCTTGTCGCCACGTCCCATTGGAAATTGGATGCGGTTGGGCTAGTGTCGTACACCGTCCTATTGCCGTATTGCGTTGTCATCATACCGTCAGAGGCTTGCGTGGTGGTGCCGTGTTGCTTGAGCAGCGTCGAGGTGTCGTATTTGTTGCCGTGCACGTTGTTAAACGAGTGTGTTTGAAGCTGCGTGTTGCCATGACTGATATCACCCGTAGACGCCGCGGCTGAGGTTCGAGCGTTGGTCTGGTTTATCATGCCTGCCAGTTGGTAGTTGAGGCTGTTCATCATCGATGCCGCCCCTTTGGTTAGCGCATAGGCAATCGCCGGTGTCGACATCATCAGATACCCCGTAATGGCGGCCCATTTGGTGTTCACGTAATCAATGCCGTTTACATTTGATAGCGTGATGCCCGCAAGTCCGTGGGTCGCTCCTTGGGTGGCGTTTTCTAAGAACCACAAAGAAATCGCATTGAGGATAGTGAAGACCATCGGCCAAGTGGCGAGGTAAAAGAAGCTGCCAAAATAGTTCTTGAGCACGGGCAGCGTCATATGAGGCAGCAAGGCAATAATGACAACGATGCAACCAAAACACGCAAAGAGAATGATGCCAATCGAGTGCATCATGGGAATGAACTCTTTGGCTTGCAAACCAATGTTGGCCCACATGGTGGTGGTTTGCATTTGGTTCGTCGTGTAAGCGTAATTAGTGGCCATGCTGTGGGCGTTTCTCTGAAGGTTCCAGCGCGTCATGTTAATGGCCATGTTTTGTTTGAGAATATCGAGTGAGCTATTGCTGATACCAATCAGGTCGCTATGGCTGTTCTCGATGGCGTTTCTTAAAAACGTGGTCTGCATGGTGCTTTCACGGCCTGTTACGTAAGACGCGAGTTTGTTGACAGTGCGGTTGGCTTCCTCATCAAACATGGCCGTTAACGCAGGCAACGCTTGTTCGCAGGTTTGGTAGTCGCCATCAGGGTCATACAATCCACGAAGGGGTGACATATTATAACGGGCTAAAAACCCCAGAATATCGGGCGCATTGTTAAACGCATCTTGGGTGTATTTACGGTTGATGCGAATATCACCGAGTACGCAGTTATGGTAAAAGTCTTTCCAGTACTTCTGGAGGGCGACGGTTTCTGAGTTGGTGCTGCGCATAAGGGTATAAAGATTCGAACCAAAGACCATACCAGAAGTGCTGTAGAGGCGGTCATCGGTACTGCTAAACACCGTCTCTATCCCTTGGGTTAAACCGTGCATGAGCGTGGTGGCCGCCCATCCGGGTATCGCTACGATATACGGCACGTTGGCGACAGAGCGACTGGCCATCGGCTCTTGCACGTCAATCACTTGCACGGTGGTTTTCATGCTAATGAGAAACGTAGGAATGGCGAGGTAGACGACCGCAAAACGAAGCACGTGTTTGCTGTCTCGATAAAGGAAGAACAAGGTAGTGGCGATGACAAACCCTAATTGCAGGGCTGTTTCAACCAGAGAGCCAAAGGTATTTGTCGTAAAAAAGGTGGCGACGGCGTTCAATGCTTTTTGCATTTGAGTACCTGCGCCGTAGAGGTACATTTCCATAAGAGCGGATTTCCTTTCTATGGTTAGTGGCCAAACGCGAGATTAGCGGCGGTGTCTTCACTTGCGGCTTCAGTGAGTAGGTTGCGTTTGCGTTTGAGTTGTTCAATCAGCGTCAAGTGTTGGTTTAATTGGGCATTGTTGTGCTCTCGAACGGCTTGCAAGTAGTTTCTCGCTTCACTGATGGCATCAAAGGTGCGATTCACATCGTTTGGGTTCACTGATGCAAGATTCGCAATGGATTGATTGACCATCATGAGCATGTTGCTTAGGTAGGCGTGCAAGATGTCAGCAGCAATGCTTTTTGCATACAAATCACTTTCCGGTGGCACGTTAAGGTGCGCATCGTCAATAAGCATGGCAAGGATAGGAAGGCGGCTGATTTCAACAAAGCTTTTTTCTGTCTCTGTGATGGGCGAGTCTGACTGTAATTTCTGATAGAGCGAATCAATCGTTGCTCGTACTCTGGTATTAAACGCTTGGCTCTTATTGATGGTGAGGGAACGCAAGGTCATGGTTAGGCATTTATCGGCGCTGTTACATCGATACATGTCGAGCGTTCCGCCTTTGAGTAACGTATCAATCGCGGTGTCGTTACCCACCATCATTGATGGTACATAGTTGGCCGTGCCTCTGGCATCATAAATCACAGTTCCGGTGAGGTTCATGACAAATTCGGCGACCTCTTTATTGCTCTTGAGGTAAGTGCTTTTCATCAGTGCATCCCAGACTACATTCAGGTTCATCTTTACTGCGTGTGCCAGAGCGTTGTCGGTGTTGCCTGCTAGGGTGTTTTGGTTCGTGCTGACGTTGCTGCATTCATGTTGGGCTTCTAGCCAATCCGAAAAACGGTTGTTTTGTGTACCAAGCGTGGCACAGGCGTGGCGTTTCGCTTCTCCATCCGCAAACGCCGCCAACCCTGATACGGCCGATTGCGCAATCTGACACGAGTTCATCGATGTGGTGTTGAATTGGTCAGCGATGGCTTGCAGTTTGTCACGGTTTTCTTTGATGGTAGGCGCCCAGGTTTGCAGCGCCAAATCCACGGCAAAAGGCACCGCATTGGCAATGACCGATTTACCAAAGGCGACCAGTTGGTCTGAATTGATGTGTGAAAATCCGCCCATGAAGGCATCAATGCCCCCACAGCCAGCACTGACGGACGGCATGGTGATGGCCGCCAGTTGAATGTTTTGAATTTTGGTACGAGCAAAGAGACTGCCTGCATTGTAGTAGGTCGCCGATTGCCCTTCATAAGCGCTTGGGTTGGTGACGTTGCTATTAAAGCCGCTATCATTAAAAAAACTGTCCATCGAGTCACCAAGACTGCCCGCGTAGCCATAACAAGGCAGCGCCACGGTCATAACAAGAAGCGCAATGCGAATATTGAGCGTGTTCATTGCATGGTCTCCATGATAGTACGGTCGGCTCGGATGGTCTGATAACTACCAATGAGCGCTTGGTAAGAAACATTGCCCTCGCTTAAGCGTACGTACTTCCCTGTGTTGACATTGATGAGAAACGTCGCTGGCGTGATGGCATTTTTGATGTCACCAAAAAAGGCGTTGGTAATATCGGGTGTGGTTGGCATGGGCGCGGTATAACCAGGAATGGGTTGGCCATCAAACGAGAAGTCATAGACGGGTAATCCTACAGTGCGCTCAAACTGCTTCATGGCCGTTGTAAACTTGTGGCACTCAGGGCATTGACTGAAGTGAAAGAACACAATCGCGTATTGTCCGGTCATGGTGGTTTGTGCATGTGTCAGGGAGGTTGAGGCGAGTGTGAGCAGCACACTCAGCCATAATGTGCGAAAGAGAGTCGTCATTGGATTGTCCTTAAAAATCACTGTCTTGATAGTCAGTGGCGATGTGATGGAATCGAGAAAGTAGGTCGCTTTGAGAAATAAAACCGTAGGCGAGGGGTTTCAGTTCCTTGGTGTGAATGTTGGCCAGCATTAAAGCCGGTGTGTAAGGCACGTTCACTCTGCCTGTGTTATCGACACGGTTTTCATTGATGGCATCGAAAGTTTGACCATCTTTGCTGATGCCTACCAACTCAATGTTGTACTGATGTGCAAACGCTTGAATGGACGGTGCAAGGGTTTGTGAAATAGCATCACTGCCTTCGTAGACAAAGTAGATACCCCATCCCTCTTGAACCAACTGTCGCACACTCGCTTCGTTTTTGGCCTTAATGGTTTGGTAGTACGTTTCTCTGGCTGCTTGGTGTGTCGGACGGTCTTTGGTGTAGGAATACTCAGGGTGTTCATTGATGAGCTTTTTAAACGTCATGCCCGTTTGGGTGGTTTTGTCGTCAATGAACTTCTTAAGCTTCATCAGCTTGAGGTTCTTGGCTTCATCGGTGGGGTTAATCGTTGCGTCGTTAAGCGCTTCATTAAAGGTTTCATGGAACCACTGCATTTGTTCTGTGGCGCTCATGACGGTGGTGACACTGTTTTGGGGAGTAGGCGTTTCCTCTTTGGGTTCGTCCACTTGAACTTTTGGTTCGTTGTACCAGCGCCAGCCTTTGGGTTGTTCATTGGCATGAATGCCGGTTGCAAGAAAAGAGAGCAGCAAAAGAGGTAAAGCGTGGTTTTTTAATGCCTTTCCTCTCTTGTCCGCCGTTTTTGCGGATAAGTCGTTCATAGGTAAAAACCTTCATTGCCAGAATCGTAACATCTTGCTCGTTCTAGAGTGAAAGAGCGTCCAAAGTGGTTCGTCGATACCGTGCTTTTGTTTGTGCGCTATCATTTCTTGTTTTAGGCGGTAGAGCTGCCGTTTAAACAAGATGTGCCGAAGTAGGGTGAGCGCAAACCCCGCCAAGGAAAGCAGGGTTGCCAATAGCAGTAAGTGGTTCATTTTATGGTTACTTTTGTTTAAATTGGCTGGACGCCAATAGGTGCAATAGTTTGAGGTGGCGTTAATCACCATAAGCGCTGGTGATGCGATCTTTGATTTCCTCTTCGGAAGGTAGATTGGTGTTATCGTGCATATCGCCGTAGAAATCAGAAAAATCAATCAATTCAAAATCGATGGCTTGAAGCTGCTCAGGTGTAATAGCGCCGCAGATAGGGTGCTTAGCTGAGCCAAAACTGATGCCTAATTGTCCTTTTACGCCTTGCTGCTGAATGATACGGGCAAGCTTGCTATCAAACACACAGTAGGTTTTCTTCTTGCGTGTACACACGCCAAGAACAGAGCTCGCACAGTAACTACCAAGCGCAACGGTGACGCCTTGTTCTTTAGCTTGACCAAGGGCTTTCTCTTCTTCATTGCATTCATCAATACCAATGTCAGTGCCCCATCCGCCATCTTTACAACAATCCGCCAAACCAAACGCTTTGTCGGTGCATTTCATGGCCTGACCAGTAAATATTTTTGGTGGATCGCCAATGCCTTCCGCTGCCTCTCCCAAGGCGGCCAAGGCTGAGGCGCTTTCATCAAAAGAATCATCCGTCGTTGGCATTTCTTCAAAACAATCACCATCAAGGCAAAACGATTCTTCACCACAAAGTAAGCGTGTTTCGCTGCATTGTTTGGTTGTGCAGATATGCGGAATGTTTTGTTCTACGCACACTCCGTTGAGCTCAAGGTTGCAACTTGCTGATTCGGTTTTGGCTTCGCAATCTTGTGGTAATGATTGACAGGCATTAGGAAAATCGCACACATGGTTCAGTTGATACTTCCAACAGTCGAGGTAGGTTGGAATGCCATTGATGATGCGCGTGTCAGCGCCGTCAATGCACAGTTTTTCAACTTGAGAACATTCGCCAGGAAGCGAGCATTCACTTTTCCATGTGAAGGAGTTTTTGATGCACTGCGCACCTGAGAGGGTGTAACCTTCATCGCAGATAAGGCCAGCAGGTTGCTCGGTAGGAACGAGACCGCAGATTTCATATCGTTGGGTTTTGCACTGAAAATCGCCTTGGTGACCACAGGAAACAGTATTGGAGTATTTCAATGCACCTTTTCGATATTCTTGGGCGTTGACCACGCGGCCATCCCATTTGTACGTGGTTCTATTACTGCCATAGGCACCTGAATAGGTCGTTACCTCATTGCGTCCGTAGTCAAAGCGGCACTCTTCCACTTCACCGTGACACGTAGTGCCGTTTAGTGTCCATCCATTCGGGCATTGGTAATGCGTCGTGCCGACTTCGACGGTGGCGATTGGCTCGCTATAGCATGGAACGGGGCTCCGCGTTGGCGCCGTGCAGGTGCGTTCGCTGTGTTCGACGAGACATTGTGAGCCTGACTGACAATCCACAAACTCATTGGATTGACCATGACTGATTTCATAGGCGTTATCGATGCCAAGCGTCGAGAATCGATAAGTGTCGTCATTGGGATCTAGGGTATAGTCGTTGTTATTAAAGTTATCCTGTATCGCCTTGGCATTGTCGTTGCTGTAAAACTCGGTTGTAGACTTGTCGGTGATTTGAGTGTGGCTCATGCCTGCTTCTTCTGGATCACGTATCTCATCAACACAATCCGGATTGTCGCCTGCACAAAAATCAGACAAGTTGAGTGTCATGTTGGGATCGTTATAAGCGTTAGCTGGCGCATGTTTGGCCCACTCTACATGGTCGTAAAACGTACTTTCTTGTGGGTCGCTGAATGCTTGAGTAGACATCAGCATTAAGGAGGCCAACGTAAAACGAAGGCAATCCTGAATGACGTCGCGTTGGTTCACGGTGTTTTCCTTTTTAATACTTGTTTGGCGATGTACCCAACGTCTCCTTGGCTTAGTATCTCCAGCGCACTAGGAAGGGAAACGTTGCCATAGACAATGTCGTAGTCGCTCTCTGAGCACTGCGCTTGCGTGCACGACTCATTCATGGACACAAACGCAGGAACATGGGTAATGTTGAATTGACGAAACCACTCAGGATTGATGGCAAGGCCGCTTTCAATGTGTGTTTTGTCGGGCTTTTCCAACAAGCTTGTAATGCGAGTGGTGGTCGGCACAAAGCCTTCCGGCAGTACGCCTCGTATCACCAATGGCACTTGATATTCTTGGCTTTGTCTCAGCAGTTGCCGCAGGGCTTGGTCAGGCATTGAAAGCGAAACAAACACCATCACGCCTTGCGCCTCTTTGTTTGGATTGGGAGTTGGCGTTCCGAGTACGCTGGCAAGCGGTGAATCTTTTAATGCGTTGTCCATGTGTTGGTGCATGGACAGCGCCTCTTGGCGATATTGCTGACTTTGTTCAATGAGCCTGGCAATCTCAGATTGGCTTTCAGGTGCAGCCACCGCTTGTTCTTGTTTGGCGAGGGCGTTGAGTTCGTCTTGAGAGTAACCCACTTTAGCAAGTGAAAGAGGGCTGACAAGCAAGGCAGGGAGTAGCAACAAGGCATTTAGGTTTGATGGCATGCGGTCTCCTTTGTTGGTGTGGATTTAAGAGCGCGACATTTGGTGAAAAATTTGGATGTTTTTTATCACTCGCTCTTGCTGCTTATGTTCAAGGCCGTTTTTACTAGCCTCAATGGAAGAAAAAGCGCACGGTTAACGGTGCGCTTTTTCGGTCATGGTGAATGATGCCGTGCTAATGTTGCTCTGTTTGCGCTTCATTAGTTGTCGTGTCGGCAGTAGGGTGCGATGCTTTCGTGAGGTCGTGAAACTCTAGTCCCAATATCAATATCGCAGCCGATACCACATATGCCGCGGTTTGGCTCAGGTTTAACCCAAGCCTCCAACAAATAAAGAGCGTGACAATGAGCAACAGCGGTGCGGCCAAGGTGCGCATTGTCTTGGATGTAATTTTTTTGGGGCGAATGAATTTAGGGAAGAAGACTAACGCGGCGAGGAAGATGGCAGTAAAAAATAACCAACTTATCCACTGAGTGAGGGTGAAGGTGATGCCATATTCGACAATGCCTATATTAATTAAGGTTGCAGCGCACGCTAACAGCGCTTTTTGACGCAAATTATGCGTGATCCAATGGGTTGAGTTTTCCATAGTTGGTTTTCCTTATTGAGTAAAGTCAGTCTTTGATGTGTGGTGATATCGAGTAACCTTTTGATGATACGGTGATGTTGATGAAGGTATGGTTGGAGCAAAATCACAATTGAATAAATAAAAAGTCGCTGATAACACCAATGTCATCGATAGTGCAAATGCACCGTCCCAACTCTTGCGGTGTAAATGTAAGTATGCATCGTCTATTACCGCTTCCATTGGAAGTTGTAACTGCGTTTTTGCAAGTTTTGCCAGTAGGTTTCCTACTGGCTTTTTTATTGCCAAAGTCCCAGTTTGGGTGGAAAGTAAGCAGGCACTCAGAATGGATTTCTGCGTGCTCCTTGTATAATAAGAATGATGATGTATTTCGATTAACGAGCGAGCTATTCGCAGACACCTCTACGGCCTCACTCGTTTTTTTACAAGAACACGCAGTTGCGTTTTCGCCAGTTCACAAAGCCAAAGTTGCCACCCGTCGTCGGGTTGTCTTTCCCTTGTTCCCATAACGTAGATGTGGTTCCATACGGATAGCAGTTTCCTGCATCGCTGATAGGGGCAGAGAGTTGATAACGATAACGACTTTTTGGCAAAATCGGCTCCGGCCATTGATAGCAGATGGCACCATCCTCACCTCGTGTCTCCCACACAATCCCTTGTCTGTGCATCTTGAAATTAAACCTCTCCATCATCAATGCACCCACTTGTGGGCCAGTATGGGAATAAGCACTGTTTCCTGTCAGAGGGTAAGCACTACCTTGTGAGCCCAAGCACCAGAACAAGGCATCAAAAGGTAAAACTTTGCCAGACGTGGTCGCCATGGCTTCGGTCACGCAAGATAGTTGCGTTATCGGGTTACCAAACAAGATCGCTTCAGGGTTTAAGATGAATGAGAGCTCATCGTCATCCCAAAGGGGATCGAGCTCTGTTAAGTACGCGATATCAAAGTTGTCCGTTGACATACAAGCCGCCGATTGCAGCAGTTGTAACCAGTAAATCAGCGGATATTTGTACCAATGCACATGGTAAAACGCGTTGCCGCTGGTTTTACTGCTGGCGTCGTGTTGTGAGCCACCGAGTTGTTGGTGGTTACTTCCACTAAGCTGCATTCCCATGTTGACCATGCAATAGGGCACCCGCGTCACATCGACAAGAGAATAGGGCTCCCAATATCCGATGTTTAAGCCTATTTGCATAAAAATTGGGGGTGGCTTGGGGCAAAAGGATATGGGCATACTTGGGTTTCGCGTGTCGGGGTATTTTGAACTTATCAAGGGCACACTGCCAAGCGTCATAGGAAAGAGGCATTTCCAACAGATGTCTGAAATAGGGTTGATAAACTGTCCGGTACAGGCAGCGGATTTTGCTTGGGCTTGCCAAGGTGACAGACTCACCAAGACAAGCAGTATCCAATGGGCTTTCAAAGCATTTCTCCTTATTTGTTTGGTTTCTCCATTGATGTGGCGAAGGGGGTGGCGTCGATTTCGGTGACTTTCCAACGTTTACCGTCTTGCTCTATCACTGAAGGGACATGTGATAGCTGGAACTGGCGGCTGTAGTGGCCTTGTTGGTCAAAGTAGATCCTCGCATCCATGAGAGGCGCCAGTTCATCCGGACTGCCATTGGTTAATATCCACTTGATGGGCTTGTCCGAGATAAATTGTTTCGCCCATGAACGTTGGTTTGGATCATCACCATCAAAGAAAACCAAGGTGTGTTGATATTCAAATTGCACCTTTGGAATATCGGTTGGCCATGTATCGGTATCGAAAGGGTTGATGACCAAGCCTTTGGTGTAAAGGAGTTTGCCCTGCGCATCTTTAATATCGGTCGCCAGTTTCAAGGATGGGTCGATGTAAAAAGTTCGAGGGGTCGTGGTGGTGGTGAGTCCTTCAACGGGCGTAGGCCGACGCACTTTGCTTTCTACGCGCTCGATAAAGTCTTGTTGCATTTGAGCGGTTTGACCTGTGGCTTCAAGGTGTTTTAGCCTTGTTTCTATCCATTCCAACATATCGATTTCAATAATTGGAAAAACTTCACCTTGGCGGCCAAGATGCTTACTTATCGCCATGGAGGAGTGAAACAGTAGCAATGCGCTGATAAGTGTAAAGGTTGAGCGTGTCATGAATGTTCCTTTAAAATTGAGTGCTCCCTATTAAGGCATCGCCTAAATAAGCTTCGGCGCCCGCTTGCCACCACTCTAGTGGTATTTGCTGGCGTACCTGCCACAAATCCCAAGGTGTCCAACCCCATTTAGGCGCAATGAATCGAGCAAGTTGTCGACCGTCAAGGCGCTTGTATATCAAAGGGAGGTGTTTGTTCTCTAAGAGCAGTGCTTTGCTTTGTGTCGAGGGTCTGTCAGTAATGAAAATCATGATGATGCCTCACTTTTTGACGCCTAACGCTGTGGAAGACGCTTCATCTCATCAATGATGTGACGTTGAAGCGCGATGGTCATATCGGGTGCGCCTGTTATCACCGCACCAGGCACCACAATGACAAGGTGGTGCGTGTTGGCGTAGTCATCGAGAATTTGTCTGGCCTTCCTATCAAACGCCGCCAGTTGTTTGCGATGTTCAGTGTCGCTCAGTTCCGCTTCAAGCAGGGTTTCCTGATAACGTTCTAATGTCCCCTTAATGTCAAACACCACCGTTTGAGGCGGTGGTGTTAGTGCTAAGGTGAAGACAGCCGTCATGACACTGACAGTGACGAGGCCGATAATGATCATGAGGTATTTTTTCATGCGGCCTCCTTACCGTAGACTCGTTGATTAAAGAGCGTGATTTCATCGCCATAGTAATGCATCGCGGTTTGGTTGATCGCATCCATAACATCGATGCCTTGCTTCATTAATGTCTCACAATACTGCGCCTCATGAGGCTCAGTGGATAAGCACGCTCTGGTGAAAGGGTCGGCAAAAAGCCGGTGGAAGGTAGTGCGTCCTCCGGCTTTGAGCATGACCGAGCTGTAACCTGCGGTGGAGGATGCCGAGAAGCTTTTCAAGACAAATTGTTCATACGCGGAAAAATGCTCAGGGTTTTCTTTGATGAACTTATCAAGACCACTACCTTGGCGAAGGGTAATATGAATGTCTGAGTTGTTAAATGCCGCTAGCGCTTCTGGTGTGCTGTAGAAGTCCTCAATGCCTTGCGTGACCGTACAGAATGAACCACCAAATTTACGGGCGGTGCGATAGCCGGTATTAATGAACTCCTGTGCCTGAGCGTTAGAGCCTGCCATCAAGGACCACGCTTCTTCAATGATGCACATTTTAGGCGTCGAGCGACTACCAGAGAGATACATCTGCTGTGTGATGCTCGACATGAGCGCAAAAATGACAGGCCTCATGATGTCCGATGGAAAACCGTCCAACTCAATCGTGGTGAAATGCACATCAGGGTTGAGCATGGATGGCTTGTTGAAGGTGTCCCCGTAAATGCCGTCCGAGCGATACTTGTTGAGTTGCATGGCAATGTCCGAAATGCGTCGGTCGTGGTTGTTGCTTTCGGCCGCGGCAAAGAGCGCTTCTTGCACATGGTCAACCAAAGTCTGGCTTTTGTGTTTTTCCCAAGCTGTGATGATGCAATCGGCCAAAATCGATTTTTCAAAGTCCGCCATTTCACGAGACGGGCACGCCATGGTGGCAAAAAGTCCTGTGATGGTGTGCAGGGTTTCTTTGAGAGGGTTGACCTTTTCACCCGTCTCGTCGGTGTATTCATCGCCTTTGGCAATGTGCTCAAGGTGCGTAAAAGGGTTGAGATAAATCTTCTCTGATGTCATGTAGCTGCCACCGAGCATCAGAGTGAGTTTTTTAAAGCTTTTGCCTTTATCCAACGCCCAAATTTTCCCGTTCATGGCGTACAACGTTTCGGCCAGTTTTTGCACAAAGAAGGACTTGCCTGCACCTGAACCGCCTGTGAGTGCGATGTTGTAGTTGTCTGAGCCACAGTTAAAAGGGTTAAACCAAAACGCTTGTTGACGCATGGTTGGCAGCATCATGCCGCCACTGAAGTTTTTGACATCCAGAATTAAGGGCAATAGGTTGGCTACGTTGGAAGATTTAACCGTATGGATGTGTCCTGCGCGGTCGCAATCGTCCCAAAATCCATCACACATCATAAATGGCAGTGTGGTCATGAGCGCCTGGCTTTGCAGCATAGCGATGACCTGCATATCCAGTCCTCCGGCTCGAAACGCATTGATGGCAGTCGTGCGATGCACGCGTTCATGCTCTGGACTGGAAAACAACGTCAACGTGAGGTGCATGCTCGACATGGCGTTGAGGTTATCTGACAATTCGTCACGGATTTTTTCCCGCTCCGCGAGTTCTTTCTTGGCTTGAGGAAAAAACATGGCCATTGGGGATTTGAGTGTTTTTTCCAGTTCACCGATGCGAGCGCCGTTTTTATTGGCAAAGTTACCGGTATCTTGGTTGCGAAAGTTGAGCGTCATCAGATGAGGACACTGCACGTTTTTGGCGACATTTTTCAGTGAGGAAAAGCAATCGGGTAGCGAATACAAACGAAACGAGCGCGGCGTACTGCGAAGACCTAATGAAATCATCCGTGGTTTGACGGTATGGTGTTGGCGGTTGCTAAAGCGAACGTCAGTGTAAGTGCGCCGTGTTAAGAACTCCGTATCTGGAGACAGAATTTGTTTGTAAATGAGCTCTTCTGGTGCGTACTCAGACTCACTTGGCGCGGTTTTGGTCGGGTCAAAGTTGAGTATGCCCTCAACATAGTTAATCAACCCTTCGGGCGTGAGTGGCGTCAGGTTTAGTCCGGTTTGGGATAGGGAAGTAAAGAGGGATTCTTTACAATCTATCACGTTCTCAATGTCTGCGGTGCTTGATACGAACAACCACGCGTCGTAGTTCTTAATGTCAAAGTAGTGTTTTTGCCGATGAAAGAAGCCTTGCTGCGCAGCAAGTTTACCGTAGTCGGCTTCTTGCTTGGCAAGCTCTTCGCAGATGCCACCACGTGCCGATTTGATGGCGGCATTTTGCTCAATCATGTGGCTGACATGGTTGTGTCCAAGCATGGAAAAGTGGTAATTCCATTTATTGCCAGAAGGTAAATCCATGATGAGGCGATTGAGTGAATCGACTAAATCATCATTAGCGCCAGCCAGTACACTGAGTTTAAACCCAAACCCTACGCCTTTTCGGTTATGGAACAAGCCAGTGCTGACATCGTAAGTGCGATAAGGTAATTCAGAGTGCAGGTGGTTGTACTCACGTTTGGCATCGAGATAGAAGCCTTTTAGATCTTTTGCAACGCCCATGGCATTAATCCTTTTTTATTGACGCAACAGGGCGGCCTGTCCACGTGGATTCATCGAGCAGAATGTAGATATCCATCGTATCGATATAGATTTTGGTGTCGTCAGAGGTGAAAGGGAATACGACGACTTTACGAACCGTATCTTGTGTTCGTGTTGGGTGGCCTTCACGATTGCGTCTTGGCAGAAGGGCGAAGGGATGGTTTTTGAGTACATTGGCATCAATCATGGCCTGTGGCTCCGGCGCATCAATCGAATTGCGGATTTCATCCATACTGGCACAGCCCGGTGTGCCCCCAATTTTTTGGCAGCTAAATTCGTCTTGAAAGCCTGCCGAACAGCCTGCCAGTGTGCTGATCACAAGCACAACAAAAGAAAAAAATTTCATGGTCATACGAGTTACCTAAGTTGTTGATTGAGTTCATTGGCGAGCGGGTTGAGCGAGATGGTTTCTAAAATGCCATTCGATTGCCTTTGTTGGGCTTGCTCTTGCGCCATGGTCTCTTCGTATTGTTCAATACCTTCATCATCGAGAGGAAAGCCTTGTGTAAATACGATGTTCACGATGCCGCCAGGGTTGATTTCAATGAAGGGATGGTATTGCTCGGCAAGCGCAATGTAGTAGTCAGACAACTTGCTGCCGACCTCAGAGGTAGCATTACCAAGCAAACTTAATCCTACGTCTTCACTGTTGATGCTTGATGTTGAACCGAGCGCCGAGGTTGAGGTGGTGCTGGCCAATCCTGCTCCGGTTTCACCCAGCCCCGTTAAAATGCCAGAAATACCGGCCATTTGGACGATTTTGCCATTGCGAAGCACTGAGGTCCCACGAATACCATTACGACCAAAGTTAAACACCGTGCCTTGCACGGGAATATCAATGATGCGCCCCTCTTTAATGCAGCTTAATGTGTTGGTACGAACGATGCCTCGACTTGAAGAAAGCTCGCCATACACGCTGCCAACGATGGTGCAGTTTTTAAGGTGAGATTTTTCACCGTTAGGCAACACCCCTTCGTGAATGGTTTGAAAGACAATCGGTGCGGTATCACTTTGACCAAACACGCCAGCATTCGCATCCGCACCACCGGTGATTTTTGCCGTCACAAAACTGCCTGAGGGAACGTAGTTTTCGGTGGTTCGACGATAAGGGATTTTGTTGACTTCTTCCCAATGAAAATCAAACGAATCAAACCCTTGACCGCTTCCTTCAAAGTGCGTTTTATCGGAGGAAGAATATTGGAAGTCGTCTTTTTGCAAATCATTGGTCGCGTACGAAGGCAGTGGTTTTGGTGGCAAAGGTCTTACGCCAAAAGTGTCAGCCCTAAGGTTTGAAGTGGTCTCCTCCTGCGGTGGCTGAGTCTGCATCGATGTGACCAGCTCTTTCTGCGCTTGTAACTCATCACGAAGGCGGTCATTTTCCTTTTTCATCTGCTCTAGTGTGGTGTCATTGCGTTTGGTCAGGCGCTCATACTCCGTTTCAAGTTGTCGCATTTTTTCTTTGACTTCGACGATGTCTAACCCTTGTAGCGTTAACGCTGAGCGGTTGTCTTTGTCGGTAAAGTCATCGGTAATGATTTCACCAAAGTTTGGCGCCTCAGCTACGGCTTTTGCACTCGTATCTAATGAGGTGCGCGGTTTTTTAAAGTGCTTAAACGTAAAAAACAAACCTGCGAGTAGGACTAACACCAACACACTGATGATTTGATTGCGTTTCTTACTTTGTTCGTTGGTGATTATTCCATTGTCTAAGTCTCCCTCTTTGGATAACCACTGTTTGATTTGTTGCATCATGGCTACTGTCCTCCAGTGATGATGTAGAGATGCGTTGATGCGCCAGGCTTAAGATGATAGTCATCTAAGGATGCGCTTCGGCTTGAGTAGCTGTAGAACTGCGCTTCCGTCAATGTCATGGGTTCACTGGATTGATTTTTGACTTGATAAATAATCCCTGAGAAGGGACGTCCGGCGAACAACGTTTGCGGAATGATGGCCAAAGGTGTGCTCTCTTTAGGTAGCGTTTTTGGATCAATGGGGTGCAGATTAAAGCCGGGCACTGGCGTGCCATGTCGTCGCCACTCAATCATTTGTTTGGTAAACGCCCCAAGCGCGAATGGGTATTCCATGTCTTTGTTAAATACGCTCTGCTCCGACTCTAAGTAATTCGGAATGAACTCAGTGACGATGGCTGGTACCGCTTTAGGGTTCACAAACAAGGAAAAGTTACGACCTTTTTCGGTTACGACATGTGCGGTGAACGGTAAGGCGATGTTAATTTTTAAGCTGATGGAGCCCGATTGGTCGCGCTTGTTACCCGTTGCGACACAAAAGCCTTGGGGACAATGGACGTTAATGATTTTGTCACTTTTGACCACGAGGCGGTTTGTATTGACTGAAGAGAGCGGCAATACGATGGTGTCGTTTTGTGCAAAGTGATAGGTCTTAGCTGAGATATTTTTGGCATACACGCCAAAAGGCAGAAGTAATAAGCCAGCAAGGGCAATAATACGTTTCATAATGGAACCTCTTGAGCAATGGAGTGAAGCTCAATCAAACCATGTGGATAGGCCGTGTGAAGAATGTAGGTGACAGGTTCAGGGTCGAGCTTGCGACCGCCTACCGTTTTGTTGAGTGTGCCAGTGACGCGAATTTGCATCTTGCTAATGTTGGTTGAGACCGTATCGACCTCAAAGAAACTGGAGACATCGTTTTTGATGATGAAGTCTGCTTCACGCATGAGTTTTTCTTGTAAAGCACTCCAGTGTTCAGATGGCACATAAGTAATGAGCAAGTTAAATTGACGCTTAACGTTTGACGGCGTGATGTTGAACTTAAGATGAACCCACCATTCAGCCATCAGTGCGAGGTAGGCGTCGTCTACGGCGTCATTAGAAACAGTAAAGGCGCGGTCAATGTGTGGTGGTACTAACGTGCGCTGCACGGTTTTGTTTTGAGTGACCAGCGCCATACCAAGACCTGCCGTGGCGATGGAGACCACCAACACCACAGCGATGAGGACATAATTAAGAAAGCGAGACGCTTTGAGCGCCGCGCCGTTGTTTTCGCTTAGCATCAGTAAATCCAGTATTTTTTGGTTGCAGGAGGGGTGCGTTTAAAAATGAGCTTGTTGGCGTTCTCATCCCCAAACCAATGCGCAAAATGAATGATGAACCGTTGGCCAAAGCGCACTTTTAAACTGCGGATAGTCAAAAAGAACCCGATACAAGCGGCGATAGCGACGATTTTGTTGAGGTTAAACAGCATCAGAAAGAGCAGCATTGATGGCAGCATCTCATCGATAGGGAAGCCAGCGAGCTTGATGCCGGACTGCAAGTAGTTGGGGAAGGTGAAAAGTGAATGCTTATCTTGATAATCCATGATGAAAAAGGGCAGATAACTCTGCCCCCTCCGTTATTGCTGTTTATAGACCGACAATGCCTTTGCCGATTTCCCAGAAAACCACACCGACAAAGAAACCAACGATGCCACCAATCCAGTTCTTTTGGACGATACCGACGATGATGCCGCCAATCAGACCCGCAGCAAGCATGTAGAACTCACCGGATGAACCTTCGCCAATCGTGTTAGTGACGGTTTCTTTGCCTCCGGCAAACAAATCGTCAGCAGCAGCGGGCATTACGCTGGCAAATAAGGTTGCGAAAAGCACATAAAGACGCAGTGTGAAAGCGTTAAGACGGGTTTTGATATTCATAAGTAGAGATTTCCTAAATAATCTGATGATTCAGATGGATATGTCAAAAGCACTTATGCGAAAGCATAAAGCGCGAGATAAAGAAAGCAGGGCTTTCTGATGTTGCTCTGACTATCCGCAGAGATGCGAATAGTGAAGAGTTATGTAGCCTGGAAGGGAGCAGGCGAAAGGGGGGAGTTAAAGTGAAGGCCGGATCCGCTTCGCGGTACTCCTTTTGTCTCTAAAAGAGGCTTCGCCTCGTTATAGCAGCCAAAAGCGAGCTTGATAGGTTCACTTAATTGATAAGGGGGTAACGTTATGGTTTGAGGGCATCGTAAATTGACTGAGAATGGATTTACGTTTGCGCACAAACTGCTTCCAATTGTCTTGCGTAAGTACCTGATTATGCTCTTTGCGGTAACGTTTTCGTGCCGCATTACTTGATCGAGCGTGGATACTTATGCTTGAGCCGTCAATTGCCGAAGAGAACGATGGTGTGAGACAGAAACGTTGTTGTCGTTTGTCGATATATAAGCGCTCAATTTTTCCTTGAAAAAGTGGATATTGAAATTTGTCATTAGTATCAATTAAGGCACAGAAAATGAGCCCATCGCTAGTGTTGGAGATAAATTTTACTTTTAAAATGGCATGGTCTTGATAGGAAAGTCCGATCAGCTTTTTAAGCTGATCTTTGTCTTTCATATCACCTAAGATGAGTTGACTATCGAAAGGTAGCATGCCGTACATGATATTAAGCATGATGTCATTATTCCTAAAGAGCCTACTTTGAGATGCGGGAAGGCGATTCCCGCATTTGAAAATAGGCGAAGTGGATATCTTGCAATACCCGCGTTGTGTTGACTCGCTTATGTATGAACACAATTCATACGACTTGACTAGAGCAGCTGAATGCTATGGTTGAGTCGGGAGATGTAGATGCGCATTTTTTGGGATTTTTTTAGTTCTCCCCGCGCCCTTCTTGGCGCTTTAAGAACTTAATCAACCATAGTCGTTGTTAACTTTAAGCTTGATATGGCTTAAATCGGGCAGTCTAAAGTTTGAAAAGCGAGATTTCACGGACGCCAGTCAGGAAAGCGCAACAAGTGGTCTTCTAAACGAAGTTTTGCTTCTGCTTTCTTTGTTCGTACTGCTTTTTTCGCAGAGTGCTCCAAAACCTGGTTCGGTCGAAATGCGAGCTTAAAAGCTATTCCAGTTTCAAGCTTTGCATTAGTAGATTTGAGTTCAGAACTCATATTGACCTCATAAAAATTAAGTGGTGAAGAAATTAACAGAAAGTACGGGCCTTACTTTTACATTACTGTTTTCAAACAAGTCCGCATATCGCCCTCCTTAGCCTCAAGTCTCGAAACCTATACTTTAAAGTTGAACTAAAAGTACGAGGAAACAAGATAAAAAACATAAAATAAACGTGACTTAAATCACGCTTTATCTGTCTAAGAAAAGGGTTTGTTTCTCGGATGATTGAGAAAACAATGAGAAACCCCAAATTTTCAATTGATTACCTTCTTGTCCAAAAGTTATATCGGCATTTGTGTGTGTGTTTATAAATTAGCCTAAATTTAAAGTTATATCAACCTTAAAGATTTATTGTAAACTTTAGTTAGTTTTTCTACTTTTAAGGTTTTGGCTCGAAATCTACAATTTGGTTAATGTTTTCTTTGTGTTGAAAGATATGAGTACACTTGGCCAAAGGCTCGAAGATTTAAGAACCATTAATAAAGAAACAAAAGAGTTTACAGGTAAGGTTGCTGGCGTTACCGGAGTGACGATTGGCAAATGGGAAAAAGACCTAATAACTCCCAGGGACGCGAAGCTCAAACGTTTGGCTGAACACTACAATGTTAGTTTCGAATGGTTGCGAGTTGGTGTTGATGGAACGAAAGTAACACCTGTTTCTGAGAGTTTTGTGGTATCGATTCAATCTTATAAAGGTGGCGATGAATCTGTATTTTTCGATGCTCGGCTGCTCCCTTCAGGTCACAGCGAGCGACTCGTGTATGTTCAAGTCGAAGGGCACAGCATGGGGGATGTACTTCCTGACGGAAGTCAGTTGATTGTCGATCTTGAAGACCGACATTATAAAGACGACAAACTCTATGTTTTCAAAACTCAAGATTTCGTGTCTATTCGCCGGTTATCTTTCACATCAACCGGTGTTAGGATGCAATCTTTAGGTAGTCTAAAAGACGAAGTTCTTACTTTTCAACAGCTATCTAAGGTCGATGTTTTAGGACGTGTTATATCCTCTATTTGCCCGCGATAATGCAGCCTCACGGCTGCACTCTTAATCGAGATTTGTCTGAAAGCGAATTGTGTTTTTGCTAACAACGAACGCTTGGCTCCTTATTTCTTTTGGTAGCTTAGTGTTCGCGATAAGCTTTTTTAAGTAAGTATCTTCTGGCAACCTGAGATCTTGATATAACTGCTCAATAGGGATGTCTTGGCCTTCATGTTCAAACAGATAACTAATAAAACGGTGGTTGGTACTACCCTGCTTTATCCTCAATACCTCATCCTCTCCGTGTAAAACCGCGTTCTGAGAGGGATTAAACAAAAGCCCGGCTTTTGACGACCCCTTTTCTTCCAAAGTTGTCTCCATTGTGGTGACTCTGTTTGATTGAAAAGGAAAAAACTCTAGAGCAAGCCAAAGGCCAAGCCCCATAAATGCACTTAAACCAATAGTGCAGAAAATATCGTATGTGCTTTCCATAGATGTAACACTTTAAATTAAGGAGGCCACCTGTTCTACTAGCTTATCGATGCCTTTTTTAGCATCAACAATACTCCCAGCTAGCATGTAGGCAGGCGTTGTTACAACATTGTAATCGTTATCTACAACAATACTGTCCACAGGGCAGTCAATATGTAGCCCTCCTAGTTTGTTAATGACACTTGCTGTTCCTGCATCGGAACCAATTGTGCAACGGACACCATTATACACTTTAGGTAAAAGTACTGGAGCGATACACATATAACCTACAGGCTTCTTCTTGCTAGCAAAGGCGATCATGATTTGTTGAAATACAACATCAATAGAAAAATCGGCGCCATCAGTAGCGAATGTTGATAGGTTTTTCGCTACTCCAAAACCACCAGGAATTATGAGTGCTGAGAACTCTTGTTCGTCCAGTTCTGATAGCGCACTTACGTTGCCGCGTACAATGCGTGCTGATTCTTCAAGTACATTTCGAGCTTGCTCTCTATTTTCCCCCTTTAGGTGATTAATTGTGTGAAGTTGCAGCTTATTCGGAGCGAAACATTGATAAGTAATACCACGCTCTTCAAGAGCTAGTAGTGTAAGTACAGCTTCATTAATTTCAGCACCGTCAAAGACACCGCAACCTGATAATACAACCGCAATTTTTTTCATAAATTAGCTTCCTTATTATTCATTAAATCAAGTAGTTGATCGTTCGCCTTTGTTTGGTATGCTTCCATAATGTCAGCAATCAAACTTAGTTTAAGGTGAACATCTTTGTCCGAAAAAATGACCTCATAAACATCATTTAAGAATGGTGCGAACTCGAACGTTTCTTCGTAATGGTTCCCGACATTTTGAATTGGAGTGTCGAGTGAATTAAATTCTCGTAAGTAAACAGATGAGCGGTGTTTGAGCATGTTCTGGATTTTGCGTTTGATAGCTTCTTCATCACTTAAATCATCGTTAAGGATGATGCTCTCTAGTTCTTTTAGTTTTCCTCTAGAGTGATACCAAACGACAGACTTTACGTAGTTGTAAGTCATAAAAGAAGAAAGGTGATCGAGCTTGTCTGGCTTGGTTATCGCGATACCCCAGCCAGCCAGTCCAAATATTAGAAATGATAGGAAGAGTATTTTTAACTTCATGAGCCTGTACTAAACCAACTGACATTTTCTAAGTGTTCGTCTTTTTGTATGAATAATTGATAAGACATAGGCTGCATAAATGCAACTGGGCGCCTATAAAACTGAGAAGTAAAAGCTCATAAATTAATGGTTATTATTAAACTGGATGCTTATTATGGCGTACTGCCTTCATAGCTTTCTATACAGTGTATTAGGTCCATTGAGTGGTTGAAGGTGGCACTTCGTCAACAACAAAGCCATGTTCTTATTCAAAATAAATGATTTAAAAACTTATATGGCTTTAAATTTCCGTCATTAAGTGATTGATTTACTTAGTTTTAGTTTTAGTTTTAGTTTTAGTTGGAGTGGTAGAAATGTCTGGTTATCCTGAATCAAAAAAGAACCAAATAATTTTTTTGGTTCTGTCTGTATGGTATCTGAAGTATTTTCTGCTGTTTCAATTATACGACCGTAATTTTTATGATATGAAACGAGCGAGTTTTACTTTTTTCCTTCATGGTTTTGGAGAGGGCTAACGCAAAGCGCATTGAGCAACGATCGTTCTGTTGATGAAGTTTCTCGACCTGAAGAAAGGTACGCTTGTTTATTCTTTCCCCAATAAGGGACAGATGTAGGCAATTTGTGTATGTTGAATAGATCGATTGATTCAGCTTCTTGCCAAAAAGATGTGTCTGGTAGTGATAGATCTTGATCCATACAGGTACGTAGAGCCTCTGCGTAATTCATTCTGTTCCATTGCTTTCCGTTTTCTTTATATTGTCCTTCTATTTGAAAGGAACTAAATGGGACCATAACGCGATAACCCGGCATTTTAAACTGGCGCCAGTCATGCGTGGGTGTGCTGTTTGGAAAGTCGATGTTTGACAAGTCCACTTCTCTTAATGTGCTGTCTCGAAATGCCTCAAATTTTCTCGCTTGCTGCTGTCCTTTCAATGCCGAAAGATAATCAGTATAAGGACCAAGTAAACAATGATAACCAAATGGAGACTTTTTACTCCATACGGCTTTATTCAGTTTTTGCAGTAACGTCGAGGTATGTCTGACAGTAACTGGAGTCTGATAAACGCCACACTGTATCCAGAAGTACGACTTTGAATTTTTGGGACTAGAATTTTGCCATAGCCCCTGACCTAAGGGACAAGATTCTGATAGTACGGGAACCTCGGATTTCGATAGTAGCGTATAGCGGCAAAGTTTTTTTAATGGATTGGCATGAGTTTTTGATGCCAAAACACTCGCTAGTAAAAGGATAAGCGTTGATGTCTTGTTTAAAGTAAGCATTCTATGAACACGCGATTGAGTAATAACCAAACTGCGGCAATAATAAGCTAAATAGAGTGTAATCTCCAAATAAAAAAATCATGGTTCAATGTCATCATTTCATTGCCACTTTTCTATACTTTCAACCTTAATTTTAAGGTTGGTAAGTTGTTGTTATGAAATTATTTTTTCCTTATCTCAACCTCCTTTTTTAAGAGGTTATTAAGCTTCGAATTCACTTCTTATCATTAATGTTTATAAGCTAAAGTTCGATTAGTCGCTTCAAATTGTTTGTGTTTGCCAATTTTCAAGGTTCATGATTAGATGCGCAGTTTAAAATAGCGAGCATGCCCATGAAACTACGTTGTTTTATTATGTCTACTTCAGTCTGTAATTAAAGACTGTATATAAGGTTTGTGATGTTGAAATCTAGGTTTCGTTTTTCAGGAATATCCATTCTAATTTAATGAAAATATACGAATTCTAACACGACATAAATATAAAAATAATTTATCTTCTCGACAAATATATTTATTGAAATTTTATTCATAAATTTAAGGTCAATTCATATTAGTTGTTGATAGTGATGTATTAGGATTAAGTCATGAAGCAGTCTATCTCTCATAACAACGGCTTTTTGCTGGTCAAAGTTCTTTTTGCTCTAGGGGCTGGGTATATTGGGGGTATAGCTAATGTATCAAGCATCTGGTTTATTAACGGACTATCCGGAACTTTGGTTTTTGATAATCAATTTTTTTACAAACAAGTTGCATGGGGCAGTGGATGGGCAATTTTTTACGTTATTGATGTTTTCAATAACAACTGGAAGAAGAAAGGAGCGACAATATCTATAATCGCATCATTTTTCACGTTTTTTATATTTAAAACCTTGGATGTTTCAATTGATTCGTTATTTAGTTCTTTCTTTGTCAATGTTTTAATTTGGGGGGGCGTTTCATCTTTTATGTATCATAAAGCCTTGTTTTACTATACAGAAGGTAAATAGTATGAAAAATAGAATCGCATTGTTAGTGTTTTGTGCTTCAACTTCAACAATGGCGTCTGCATCGACAGCGTTAGATTTTGGGCCATTAAAATCATTAATTGGGACTTGGAAAACCGTCGACTCTGGTGGTGTTGACGTTGCCCCTGGACAAGAAAATTCAATAGTTGGCAAAGGAGGAGCTGCAGTTGAATCATTCTATGAAATCATAACTTTTAAACCAGTTGCAGATGCCACAAACGCGAGTGACCAATATTTAACCGCAATATATTATGAGCAAGAAGTTTTCCGCAAACGTGATAATGGAAAATTCCATGATCAGAGAGGATATTTACTCTATGATAAAAAGAACCAATTAGTCTATAACTCTTATTGCATACCGCGGGGAGTTTGTATTGTTACAGAAGGTAAAGCTGGTTCTAGAATAAATTTCACAGCAATAAATTCTGGAATTGCTCAAAGTAAGTTCATGCTTGATAACGCCTTGACTACAGGGTTTACAATGGTGATGGATTTTACAGAAAAGGACACATTACGTTATTCTCAGACAACAAATTTAGATATTTACGGAAAACCTTTTTCGCATAGTGATTCGAGTACGTTAAAAAGAGTTCAGTAGTTATTTGGGGGCATTATGAATTGTAGAAAAATAATTATTATCATTACCAGTTTTATTTCAACAAATCTTTATGCAGAGACTGGTTATGAAATAGTACCAGAACGTTCATCATTGAGTTTCTCAACAATAAAAAACCAGTATATTGTAGAAGCTGCATCGATGACACCATCTGAAGGGACGTTGGATCAAAATGGTTTTTTCTCTATAACACTCCCAATTGACAGTATTGACACGGGAATTTCGATTAGAGATGAGCGTTTAAAATCGCTCTTTTTTGATGTAACGAGTCATTCTCAAGTTCATATAAGCGGAAAAATAGACTTAAATCTATTATCCAATGAACCTGAGCTAATCTCATTACCTGTAAATGTACAAATGTATGGAAAAGTCAATTCGATAACATTTCCTGTAGTGATTATGAAGTCAAATGAACATATGTTGGTAAGTTCATATAGCCAGAGAATTATTCATGCTTCTGATTTCGGTATCCCGAGTGACAATCTAGTTAAATTAGCAGCGACTGTTGGTGGGATCAAAATTTCAGACAATGTCCCAGTGAGTTTTACCTTAACATTTGGCAAGTAGAGGAGGGTTTATCTCACTTCTATTTAACATCGACTTGTTTGTTTAGCAATTTAGCCGTAAACCCCGCCCTATGAGGGCGGGGGATACATAGGTTTTTAATGTTTCAATTGTCGCACTGCCAGCAGTACAATCAAAGTATTAGCGAGGCCATAAGGCTGAACTTTTGCTTTGTCTCGTAAGGTGCGTGTTTTGTCGTCGTAACATACGAGATGAAACTGCAATAAACAACTTACACTCAGGATTACCTCTGGTTGAAATAATCAGGTTTTTTATTTTTTGAGCAGTAAGATGTATTGAATTTAGCATTTAAGAATTTTCATCGTACTCATTTTTGCGTGTATTTCCTAAGAAAAGCAACTGCAACAGTCACGACTTAGAATGTGATTCGCATTTGCAAATTGTCAAATATAAATATGAGTTTAGTTGCACTTTAATTTGTTTTTCTTATGATGTTTTGGGTGTAGGGGTAACAATAAAAAGAGTTAAATAATTAAAGCATGAAGATTTAGTTTAATGTTTTGATTCTTCAATTTCTTTTAATGCTAGTGATATCAATGATGAGGCATCGTTACTCATGTCGTTAATTTCTGTAACATCATGATTTTTTTCTAAGTGTTTGATCATCTCCGAAGAAATTTTATTAATTGTGTTCCATTTTAACTTCTGTTTGTTTTTTATGATATTCATTTGGCTAAAATCATCTTGGAAAACTTGATATAAGTTTTTTGTAAATTATTTGTGATAAAGTTAAAGAATTATTCAAACCTAAAGCATGAAGTTTCACATTTAGTCTGTTGTTTATACTGCTCTCATGATGAAATCCAGTGAAGGTTTAAAGCCTATTTATTGATTTGATGATAATTCTATAAACAATCATATATATCGATTTTTTGTTTATTGTCTAACTTTATTTAATATTAATCACATATTATTATTGTTTTTGCGTTAATAATATTCAAATTTGAAAATAGTTGTTGACTTATGCAGAGGTTTTTTGCAGATGTGGTGTCATAAGACACTATATAGCGGGATGGGCGAACACTGTTCTATTGTTTTTCTTGGTGATGATTAGCTCGATATTGTCGTAAGCTTATGTTTTATAAGGGCTTTGTTTTTCTCTGACAACTTTTGATTGTAATTGAGGGCGGGAATCATTGACTAGGTTCCTTGTATGCTTTTCTCGTTATTCCGGTAAAGATGAAAGAGCGAGGAAGCGAAGTGGAATCATATTTAACGCTTAAGCGGAATATGATACTTCTCATTTTAATAAATAATAGTACTGGGTTTAGAGTGCTTATCTTAAAATTTAATATAGGAAAAAGCCAGTGTTTAAAAATGCTCTTATTATATATTGAGCTATTAAAGGTGGTCGGTTAATGAAAATTAGAATCACAGTTGACACATCAACTCCAGTGCTTCCTAGAGACTGTAGAAATTGGCTTCATTATTGGGAGCAACGCTCTGGGTTCAGAGTCGTGTATTGTTGCGCGATAAACTGTTGTGCTCCAGCTGAGAAAGGGGCTCATGTCCGTAAAGAAGGCGCTCTTTTAACGTGGGAACCTATTTACATCGTTCCGTTGTGTTTAGAATGCTATTCTCTTGCGAGTATGATTGAAATTCAAACAGAGAGACGGTTTGCGGTAATGGCCCCCAATTCAAATTAATAGTTCTCTAAGTAGTCCAATACTAAATTCGACACGACTAATTTTCATCGTTAAAACTTAGCCAAGAGATTACAGATATTTTGCAAATTCTTTTTTGGCTAACTATATGACTGATAAGCAGTGTTTTTATCTGATAATGATGTGCGAGTAAGTTGTCAGCATGTGCCTCCCATAATCTGCTCGCTAAAAAGTAATTGTTCTTACACAGAAGACTTTACCTGGCATTCAAGCATTACTTATTGACCACCAATAGATTAATTAGGTGTTAATCCTTTCATGGTTTCGCATACTTAAAGCGTGGTCGAGTTTGTTTATATTCATGCATGAATGGAGAAGCGGTTGCCCCGTATGGTTGTTGCTTGAAATATTAGATGCTTACCTTCATCCCACTCGACTGATACTGGTTCTTAGATGATAAAAAGAAATGTAGTTTTAATGGGAGTTTGCCCAACGTTTCCCACATTGGTTCACTCGAAAGAAATCAACGAAAGTGACAATGTAACCTTGTTATTTTCACAAGGTTTAATGCATTACTTTGGTAAGGGTGTCCCTGTCAATAAAGAAAGAGCTTTTGGGTTCTTTGAAGCTGCAGCTATTGGAGAACACACAGAGGCTCAGCACAATCTTGGTTATATGTACTTTCATGGGGAGTTTGTTAATGTTGATGTAAGTCAAGCCGCAGATTGGTTTTTTAAAGCAGCACAGAAAGGTTATGCCCCTTCGCAATACAACTTAGCGATAGTCTTAGATTGCTTTGAGAGCTGTTTGAGTGCTAGGACATTAGACGATATAAAACAAAGAACTGAACGCACGGCATTCCATTGGTATTTAAAAGCGGCTGAACAGGGCTGCAAAGAATCACAGTATGTCGTTGGGAGAATGCTAGATTTTGGGGAGGGTATCGAAGAAGACAAGAAAGGCGCAATAAAGTGGTATCGAAAAGCGGCAGAGCAAGGTAACGCAGTAGCACAATATACCCTTGGCGCCCTTTATGACTACGGTATTGGTATTTCGACAAATCAACATAAAGCGTTAGGTTGGTATCATCAGGCAGCAAAACAGGGCCATGTTGATGCAATCTACGGCATCGGAATGATTTATCACTCAAATAGAGAAGACTTTCGCGAAGCTTTTAAATGGATTTACAAAGCGGCAGAATTAGGATTGGATGAAGCGCAGTATGATGTTGCTCGAATGCTCACTTATGGTATCGGTACGCAAGAAAATAGGCAACAGGCGTTTGTTTGGTACTTGAAAGCGGCTGATCAAGGGCATTTAGCAGCACAGTTCTATGTCGGCTCAGCTTTCGACTTCGGACAAGGTATTCCGGTGAACAAAGCGACGGCATATCAATGGTACAAGAAAGCGGCTAAAGGGGGCTACGCAAAAGCGCAGTTTCATTTAGGCTCTATGTACGAGGTTGGCGATGGGACAAGCGTTAACAAAGAAAAAGCGTTGGAATGGTATTTAAAGGCGGCAGAACAAGGTTTACCTGACGCACAGTACAATTTAGGACTAATGTTTGAAGAGGGAAGTGGTGTTGTGGTGCAAAGTAAGCCTGAAGCGCTGGCTTGGTTTACAGCAGCTGCCGAACAAGGACATGCCGACTCTCAGTATGTATTAGGTACCATTTATGCGTCGGATAAAAATAATCCACTAAACGCTCACATAGCTCAGATGTGGTATCGAGATGCTGCCGTTCAAGGTCATCAGAACGCAATAGACGCCTTGATGCAAAGCCAAGAGAAACCTCCCGTAGTACATTGATTTAATGACTCTTTCGTAAATTTCCATGCCGAACAGGTAGCTTATAAATATGAGTTTGGGGCTTCTTGAAGAGGAGAGCCCCTACTTTCGCCACCTTGTAGCAAGGTCTGTTCCCTAAGCGGCAAAAGAAAGGGCAAATTTAGATTTAAGAATAGGCCTAGCTAAATTTTATGATACGCTTCGATAATTTACGACGATGTTTGAACTTAAGCAAAAAAAGCCAGCACGTAGGTGTGCTGGCGAAAAATCTAAACCATTACTACGCAGTATTGGTATAGTCCAGAGTCAAAAAACGATCAGATATATTGTGTATATCCATGCTTCCTATTCGTGAACTTAGAAGCACAAGCGCATATCAGCGGATTTCAATCAACAACACAAGTGAGTTCATTTAAATTTGTCGTACCTCTTCGCAAATCTATCGCTACTTCTGCCAATTCACACTTAAGTTTTGCACAAGCAGATTCAAAAGCCAGTCTCCATTGCTCGAGCTGTTGTTCATCTGGCACAACTCGCTAAACGTTTTGAGCAAGAAAAAATCAACTTAATCGTCATTGACCAAAATATTGATACCGGCACTTCAACTGGTAGATTGATGTTTAACATGTTGGCGTCGATTGCTGAGTTCGAAAATGATTTACGTACTGGGCGGCAAGCTGAAGGTATTGCCAAAGCAAAACTTAACGAGTAAGTATGCCATGCAATACGTACTCGTCGAACTGAAGGAGCAACCCTAGGTCAAATTGCAAAAGAATTTGACCTAGGAGAAGCAACAACAAAATCAGATTGAAACTACCCTGTATGAGTTAGATCTTTTACTCATTCACATCCTGCTCATAGGCTTTTTCCTTACTCAAATCTATTGGCTTCCAAAGTTATACGAAACAGAGCGTTCTAATTCATTCGATATGCCACTAAACTATTGATTTGTATTTGAAGACTAAAAAGAAAGAAGGCACTATTTGTTCGTAAAATACGGACAGTCTCCGTATTGAAAGCGTTATGTGCCACCAGAGTTTTGAGGCAATAAATTGAAGTATAAAGACTTGTCGAAAATTGCACTAGATCCATATAGCACAGATAAGAGTATCGATTTACTCAAGCTGCATGGGGTTAGTGCGCCTGATTCTGTGATTGAACAGTTTTATATTGATCATAATGCCAACAGTCGCTTTTTAGCTCTCTACGGTGATCTATCACTTCCTGATCTAAAGTGGGAGCTAGTTGATTTTGATACGACGAAGTTTTTGCAGATAGGTAGCAATGCTTCATTTCCTGATTTTCTTGAGGAGGTATCTGAAGATGCAGCGCATTTCAACGACGTCGGAGAGGCAGTGATTGATTGCCGAGAGGAAGTACTCAATCATTGGAAAAAGCATGGTACTTGGTTAACTCCACCGATATTTCTAGATGCAAATGTTCTTGGTGGTAAATCTGGCATACCTCATTTAGTTGAGGGGCATTCAAGGGTTGGGTGCCTGCTTGGTATTCAAAAATATAAAATCATTCCTTTGGCTGACAGGCACAAAGTGTATTGGGGCTCTCTTCGCAAAGGCACATAACAAATTGTTCAAGAGTGATTCGGCACGCGTGGCATTTTTGCTATGCGTCAGGTTTAGCGGTTAAGGTGGTATGCAGAGGCTTCTGTATTGCGTGCCTCACACCTTAACAAGGCGTTAGCTTACAACGAAGAAAAGGTTAATTTTGTATGATTAGAAAATTCATTCTGGTTCTGTCGTTATTTCCTACGTTGTTATTTGCTCAAACTAAGCCTATCGATGTTGCGGCTTCCGATTGGCTTAGCTTAATAGACAATCAACACTATGGCGAAAGCTGGGACAGTGCTGGTTGTTTGTTTCGTACACAAATATCAAAAGGTGAGTGGGCTGCAGCTGTAGGTGCCGTGCGTACAAAGGTCGGTAATCTTGAATCACGTAGTCTAACAACGACAAAGTCGATGAAGTCCTTGCCGAATATACCGGACGGTGAGTACGTTGTAGTTCAATATCAAACGATATTTTCGGGCAGGCAGTCGACAGAAACCTTAACTCTTTCTAAAAGCAAAACCGGTTGGGTTGTTATTGGTTATTTCATCAACCCGCTCGACCAGTAAGCTAACAATAAATTTAAGAGTGATTCACAACGCTTGGCGCTTTCACTTCAAGCCAGTTTAGTGTTTATGGCACAATGGTTTAGGTAGGGTGTTAGCGTTGTTCACACCTTAATTTGGCGTTATGTAGCTAAGGCAAGCAATGGCTAGTTACGAGCCTTAGCTAAGATGAATTTACTTAGCCATTTCGTCTAAGTTATTGCCTTTTTTACGATCAGGATTAGTTCTAAGGTGAGGTTTTTTGTCTTTCGCTCGGACGGTATGTGCATTTTCTATTTGTCCTCGATCTGCCATTCTCATCGCAGTATCAAGTGAAGTGAAACCTGAGTTACCTTCAAACCGCACTTGTGTGATGTTGCCTTTACTATCTTGTTTTGCATCGATAATTTTTTTAGTCATGATGTATCCTTCAGTTTATATGTAAGGTTACATCCTTGAGCAATTACAACTTCCTGTAAGAGGTTATATTTTAACCGAGCTAACTTATTGAAGCAAACGGTTGCAATTGGGTCGCTACATAACAATCTGTTTAAGAGTGATTCGCAACGCTTGGCATTTTTGGTGCTAATCGTTGGGTTTCGTGTTTACGGTGCAATGGTTTAGTGTCGTGGTAGCGTTGCTCACACCTTAATGCGGCTACATGGATTCCCCCGGTTGTCAAACATCCGCTAAACTTCAAGTGATGGGTTTTGGACTGCCGCTCTACATTCGGTCTACTTATCGATGATTCGCATACATCGTGACCCTGATGACTTTGCGCGACTGCGGTGCCTTATTCGTTAGATGACATCTAGTGTGTCCGCCGCATTAACAGGCTCTCCGCAAATGATCTTAACCTATCTCCATCATTAGCGTCTGCAATGACCCGGTGGGTTTAACTCTTAATAACGCTGCTTAGTGCTTTTAGAGGCTAAGCAGCGTAGTTCTCATATTCGGTTTGATTGTGGAGTAAAGACCAGATGATGCGAGCATTCTTCGCTGCAAGTGCCACAATCGCTCGGTTTAGTCCTCGTCTTTCCTTTATTTGGCGACACCACTGACTCAACCTATTTTGTTTATCACCAATTGTGGTAATGACAGCTCGTGCACCGTGAACGAGTAAGGTACGAATATACTTGTCGCCATGCTTCGTTATCCTTCCTAACCGATTCTTCCCTCCCGTAGAGAACTGTTTAGGGACAAGACCTAGCCAAGCTGCTAGGTCTCGACTCTTATCAAATTGACTGCCATCACCAATAGCGGCAATGATGGCGGTTGCGGTCTGTGGCCCGACACCTCGAACCTTCAGAAGTCTTCTCGTATTGTCATGTTGTTTGGCCATAGACAGAAACGTAGTTTCGGTGTCTTCAATTTGTTGGTTGAGGTTTTTTAGGTGCGAATACGCTTCATTGATAATTTGTCGCGCTTGATGTGGAAGTTGATTTTCAGCATCTTCTAGAATAAGTGGAACTTGTTTCATCAGAGAAGCTCTCCCTGTCGGCATGACAACCCCAAATTCAGACAATATGGCGCGTATCCGATTCATCAATGCCGTTCTTTCTCGAACCCAGTGCTCTCGCATACGGTGAGTTGCAAGGACGGCTTGTTGCTCAGGTGATTTTATGGGGACAAATCGAGTAGATGGTCTCTGGACAGCTTCGCAAATAGCAGCGGCATCATTCAGATCGTTTTTCCCTTTCATTCGGTAGGGTGCAACATATTTGGCTGCCATAATACGACAGTCATGACCGAGTTGATTGAATGTTCTTGCCCAATAATGAGCACCACCGCAAGCTTCTAACCCTATACGCATAGGAGGCAGTTTTGCTATGGTATTAAGCAACTTAGAGCGTGTGACATTCTTGTGAAGAATGACTTTACCATGCTGGTTAATAGCATGAACACTGAAGTGATTTTTAGCGAGATCGATACCGCAATAAGACAGATTAGACATGGAGCCTCCAGTAATTGTGTTGACCACTTGAGTGTGGCAGAGCCTCGGGAGGGGGAATCCATGTCATTCGTTAAGCCCTTATCCATCCATTCAAGTAAGGTATTTTGAATGAGTCTAATATTTGCTAAGAAAGATGAAACAGGCAACGTCTGCATCGTTAGCGATACAAGATTAAACTATCAAGAGAATCGAGAATTACCAGCATACTCTGATTATCAAAAAAACGGTGGATTGAAATTATTTTTAGTCGATAGTCGGAGAGTTGCAATTGCGTTTGCAGGCTGTAGTGTTGAAGCACAAGATGCGTTCGATAAAATAGATGTTCAAACCTTTGAACTAGATAAAGTAGTTCATACTTTGACTCAAAGTAGCTTATCAAAAAACACAGACTACATGGTGTGTCATGCAGTTGATAACTTAATATATAGGATTTCATGCGGTCAGGTGTCGCAACCAGACTTTGCATATATTGGTGACTTTGATGGATATCAGCTTTTAACTCGTAATATTCAACACACTTCTGGGCTCGGTGATCTTGAAAGAGCTATGGATGTCGTAATTTCGGATGCAAATGTAGAAAGTGTTGGTGGTTTTTGTATTTCAGCAATCTCTGATGTTGGTAAATTTAGGTATGTAAAAAAGCACTATTTTTCTCAGTTTAAAGGTCGTATTCAACTGTCAACACCACCGGTCCAGATTCCGTTTGTATCAAATGCCGCAAATGACACCTATTCATACGCTTGGACTGGTGATGAAAATGGGGTTGGGTTCTTCTTCTATGAGGCAAAACTAGGTTTAATCTATTTACCTTTAACAATTCGACCTGTAGAGGTGTTGCCGGGGGTAGACCTTCAGCAGTTTGGTATAGTGCTAAGTAAATACAGTCTTACATTACCAGTCAAAATGGATGCAACAAATGAAGAAGAGTCATTAATCGACTTTGCCTATGAACTCTATAAATCGTCACAGTATGTACGTTGCATTGATAAGGTTGAGTCCTTTACAAGCAGCGTGAAAGTTAATCCTAAAGTCTATTTTCAAGCTAACTACCTTCTTAGCTGTTGCTACAAAGAGTTAGGCATTGCAACTGAAGCTAAATGCCAAATATCTGCTGTAGAGTATTTGGAGCTAGCAGTTCAGGGCTTTGAACTGCTAACTGCAAATTACGAGCCTGAGTTTAATGTGTTGGCTAATAAAGGTATTGCTTTAAATTATCTTGGTTACATTCAAGACGATCTTTTGGTCAAAAAAGCACGTTTTGACAATGCGGTTCATGATTTTACATTAGCTTTAGAGTTGGACAGCAAACAAGCTCTTCCTTATCAAAACAGGGCTGCCGCAAATTATGAGTTACTGAGGTTTTGTCAAAATCAGTATGAGTTTGCCCAATTGATTAAGAAGATTGTTTTGGATTGTGATTTAGCTTTGACTATTGAACCGAATCTTCAAATAGCCGCTAGTCTAAAAATGCACGTGCTTTCAATGCGGGCTTAACAAACTGTTTAAGAGTGATTCGCAACGCGTGGCATTTTTACTATGCGTTGGTTTCAGCGTTTAAGGTGGCATGCGGAAGCATCGGTATTGCGTTGCTCACACCTTAACAGGGCGTTAGTTTGCATGGATAAACTCTCACCCCAGTTATTATTTCTAGGGTGAAAGTCGTGTTATTTCAGATGATTCTGGGGTAGCTGTGATTGACCTAAGACAGCAACGACTAAGATAAAGTCATCTTCTTTGGTTAAATAAGCTGTGTGTTTTCCAATCGGGAAATAAAAGCCATTTGGGTATAGCTCGTGACAGCTTCTTCCTAAACCTGGATTATCAGCTAGCATCTGAAACCCTGATAGCAAAGTGTCTTTATAGTTGCGCCACTGTAATTCAGAAAAGTTTTCAACAGTGTAGTTTTTGACTTTGCGCAAGTGGGATTGCGCTAAGTTACTTAGCTTGTATTTATTCTTTTGCATAAGTTAGTTATAGCGAATTTATAAAGCTTTCGCCGTCAACAGTGTTTCCATTGTTCAAGTCTGCTTTAGCTGACTTAAAGCAGTGTTTGAGGTACTCAACTTTCATAGCTTCTAGCTCTTCAAAGTCACGAATGGACATGACAACGACAGTATCTTTACTGTTTTTGCTGATTTTTACTGGCTCGCGTTGTGCGCTCAGAAGTAGTTCGCCGAAATTTCGTTTGGCATCATTGGCTGTTAATGTATGCATGGTCAGTTCCCAATTTAGTGTACAGTTAGATTATAATGTATCGCATGAAATGTTCAATTTAATTAAATCGTGCGATTTGTGCGAAATGCAAACTAACAAACTGCTCAAGAGAGATTCGCAACGCGTGGCATTTTCACTATGCGAGGTGGTATGCGGCGGCTTCGGTATTGCGTTGCTCACACCTTAACAGG
>NZ_JAHGAC010000026.1:0-152094 GCF_030248355.1 Vibrio sp. B172a
GGAGCTTCCTGAGCACGAGAAAGCACGTCTGAAAGAGATGACGCCAGCGAACTACATCGGTCAAGCAATCGAGCTGACTGATAAGCTGTAAGAGAATCGAGAATCGAGAATCGAGAATCGAGAATCGAGAATCGAGAATCGAGAATCGAGAATCGGATAATAGTGAGGGTTGATGTGAAAGCGTCAACCCTTTCTTTTTATGAGAACGGGCTTCGCCCTAAGGAACACTAAGATTCGGGATAAAAGATAAGGTGGCAATTGCTATCAACACTTTCTAAACTCAACTTCCCTTCGTTAAACCTTCAACGCCCCACTCACGATTCCTAAAGCGATGCGCTCCCAAATCTCGATTCTTTATTTCTATTGCCTCTGGAAGAAAAGAGTAATCGTCCCTACTTCAACGCCAAACTTCTTAATCTTGGTGAGATTAAATACGTGCATTTCATCTTGGCGGTAAAGCCAGTCATCGAACGATACCGTGATAGTTGAATCATCCATCTTTAACTCGAAGTCGTATTGCCATTGCAGCGCATTACCCATCTCTTTGCCCGTGGCGACTCCAATAATGTCGTCCGCTTTGCCTTGATAGGTACCGTCTTCGAGTTTAGTAATGACCCATATACGCTGGTCTAGCTCGCCATCATCAAATACAAAGTCTTCCACAAGCGTCAGTTCATTGCCTTCAACCGTGCCAACGATATCGACTTCAAATCGACGAGTTTGTTTCTCGGTATAGTCCTGCACCATTCCCCATGCCTTGACGTCACCTTCGAAATAGCCAAACAGGTCAAAGGCTGGCGATGACGCTTGGTAATTATCAATGTCAGCAGAGCACGCGCTGAGCAACGTTACCGCCGCAATCAAGGGCGCTTTGAGCATTCGTTTTAGTAATTTCACTACCTTACCTGCCCTATCAGTTGTTTACGAAGTTTGGGAAATTCTGTTTGTGGCGACAGCCAAATAGAAAGGAATGCATCATTTAGGCGCTCATCCTTAACGTAGCCAACGGTTTGGTAAGGCTTGCTGCCTGCTTGGCGGTAAATAAGCTGACCGTTTTTACCATCGGTGAGGTAAGTAAGCTCGTCGCCTTTCTTGATGTCCGGGAACATCGTGTTCAATTCGGAAATCCACTGCTGACGATAGGCCTGAGTAAATCCCAGTTTCTGCCATTGTTCATCAGTAACATCCAAGAGCTGTTCCTTGCTTATATCGCGCTGGTAGTTAATCTCCAACGCAAAAGGATGTGGTGACACGTCACCAGACACTTGATATTGCCCATCGGGCGTTTTTAAACGAGACTTGTAAATGTCAAAAATAAACCACGTGAGCTGAGCTTCACCCACCGTCTGCCATTGTTGCCAACTGCTCGTGTCTGTTGTGATACTAGAACCCGCGACATTCTGAGCTTGCAAAGGCACCGCACAGAACAAGGAGGCGACCATTACACTGCTAATCAGCTTCCGTTTCCAATTTCTCTTCAAGCTTTTCATTTCCGTACACCTTGAGTATCAACAGCATCATTGCGCACCATTCGACGAATAAGATCATGAGAGTAGTGCCAACGCTAAATCCAAATTCAACGGCTTGGAGTTTATAGCCAGCAAAGTAGCTCGCTGTTCCTCCGAGTCCGCCTACTATTGATACGTAGATTTTTGGGAAACGGTACAAAATTGACTTAAGTTGATAGGCATACCAAGAAAACAAAACCCACAAGCATAATAACCAGATAGGCAGCCATGGGGTTGGAAAGACAAAAACAAAGAGTTGTTGATTGAGCGTATCAAGCACGAGCCCGATCGTGACGATCACACCAATACTTTTGAGCGAAGATGCGTCGGTTTTTAGACAATATAGTAGGGTTGCCAAAGTAAGGAATAACGTCACCCATTGCCATTGATAGGTTCCAAGCACTGCAGCAAACCAGCAGAGTTGGAACCATGTCGAAGCAAGAAATACCTTCATAACGAACTACGGGCGTTGAAACGTCATGTGAACGGCACTGATCGTGCGAGCCAAAAAGCCACCTTCACAGTAGCTCAAATAGTAGCGCCACATACGCACAAAGCGGTCGTCGTAGCCAAATGAGCGCACTTCACTCTCTGCTCGATTAAAACGTAGGTGCCATTCGTTCAGCGTCTTGGCGTAGTCCAAACCAATATCGAACAAGTCTCGCGTCACTAAGTCGCTGTACTTTGTTGTTGCTTGAGTGAGTGAGGTTACAGAAGGTAAAAAGCCACCAGGGAAAATGTACTTCTGGATGAAGTCGACATTGTTGCTGTAATAGTCATAACGCTGGTCGGCAATCGTAATCGCTTGAATCGCCATCAAACCACCAGACTTCAACAAAGACTCACAAACCTTAATGTACGAAGGTAGGAATTGTTTGCCCACGGCTTCAATCATTTCAATAGAAACAAGCTTGTCATACGTACCGGTTAGGTTGCGGTAATCTTCTTTGAGTAGAGTAATTTTGTCTTCTAAGCCACGCTCTTTGATCTTCTGCTCCGCGTACGCGTGCTGCTCTTCAGATATCGTTGTGGTGGTGACCTGACAACCGTATTGTTCGGCCATATAAATCGCCATAGCGCCCCACCCAGTGCCAATTTCAACAACATGATCAGTGGGCTTCAGCTCAAGTTGCTGACATAGACGATCCATTTTGTTGATTTGAGCCTGCTCTAGAGAGTCATCCGCATGATTGTAAAGCGCTGACGAGTACAGCATATTGGTATCAAGGAACGCTTCATAAAGGTTGTTACCCAAATCGTAATGGGCATGGATGTTTTTACGCGAGTTCTCTTCAGAGTTTCTGTTGGACCAATGACTGAACTTGTACAGCAGCTTAGTAAGCCAGCTGCCCTGCTCTTCCAGTTTGTCAAGCGCGCGCAAGTTAAGCGCCATCAGCTTCATTAGAGCCGTCAAATCTGGACTGTCCCACCAGCCGTCCATGTAAGCTTCGCCTGCGGCAATACTGCCACCTTGCAACAGACGCGAGTAAAATCCAGGATGCTTCACTTCAATGGTCGCCGCCACAGGTTCGCCATTGTAGTCTCCGTTTGGAGTTGAAAAGCGCTCACTGCGTTCCGTCGTCTCGGTCTTGAAGCTTTCAATCACCGTCAGACACCCAATTTCCATTTTTTGCAGACACTGGAAAAGAACTCCACGAGCCGCTTTTTGAGTCGTCGTTAATTCACGCGGCATTGCCATAGAAGTCGTATTTAACATGCAGAGTTCTCCTTGTGCTTATTATTCTTTTCTTCTTTACTCACTTGCTCAGGTTCTGTCGTTTCAGGTTGAACGTATTTAGGGTGTGAGTAAAACGGCGCGCCTTTAAGCCATAGTTTGAGAGCGTGCCAATAGATACCAACCATTACTTTTACCGTTTGAATTGGCGTAACGATCAAGCATTTCAATAAGGTTTTGCTTGAAAGCGGTTTGGCTTTCATTGCCATCGTGGCATCGAAGTGTTTTTCCCCTTTGTGACATTCAAGATGAATATTCAACTTGTCTGTCAGAGGCTTAACTTTCCAACGATAGAGTTGGTCAACCGGATTAAATGGTGAAACGTGGAACGCTTTGTCTTGCTCCCAACCAAATTCCTTGTCTTCTTTGTCTGCCGATACGGCGTAATAATGTCGTTCATTCCAAGGGGTATTACTCACCTCAGCTAGGAGGTATTTCCATTCACCTTCCTCGTTATAAACGTAGTAGAAATTAACTGGACTGAAATACAGCCCTAAATACCTCAGGTGACAAACTGCGACGACTTTGCCAGTACAGCGAACACCGGTCAGTTCTTCAACTTTGTTCTGCACTGCCGACTTAACGCTACCTTCACCGATGTAATCACTGCGCTTGAAGCGTGCCCAATGCCACCACCGCGAACCAAAGCCCCATACTTTTTTCTCTAAAGCATCAAGCTCATCTACATCGATGGCAGGCATAAACAATGAGTAGTTCAACTCATGATTCACGGGCGTGAATCGACGGTGGCGAACGTTTCCTATAAACAGTCGGCTGTTCATCTGGCTATCCATATCACGCCGCGCCTTTTTCAAAAGGAACCACATTTTGTTCGCGATACTTTTCTTCTAGCCCTTTAACTACGTCAATCGCGCTACGCACACCATCTTCATGGAAACCGTTGTACCAATAAGCACCGCAGAACCATGTGCTCTGTTTACCTTGAACTTCGTCTTTACGCTGCTGCGCTGCAATCGACTCCGTAGTAAACACAGGATGATGATAAGTGAATGAGCGCAGAATCTTGTTTGGGTTGATTTGATTGGTGCTGTTCAAGGTTACGCAAAATGTATGTTCTGATTGAACGTGCTGAAGGATGTTCATATTGTAAGTAAGCGAAGGAAGACGTTGCAGCTCATCCTCACTGCCTTCCAATAGGTAGTTCCAAGATGCCCACGCCGCCTTGCGTTTTGGCAATAGACCGGTATCGGTATGAAGAACAACCTCATTAGCTTGATACGTCATATCCCCCAATATTTCCTGCTCGATTGGGCTGATATCCTCTAGCATTCGCATTGCTTGATCGCTGTGACAAGCGAAGATCACGTCATCAAACCAATGTGTTTCTCCGCGAACTTGAACGCTAACACGCTTTTCGTTGCGAATTACTTTTTCGACAGGGCTGTTTAGACGAATATTCTCGGCAAAACCTTTGGTCAATGGTGGAATGTAAGAACGTGAACCACCTTTAACCACATACCATTGTGGTCGGTTGGTCACATCCAACAAACCGTGGTTGAGGAAGAAGCGCAAGAAGAACATGAGTGGGAATGCGCGCATATCCGCTAAAGTCGAAGACCAAATCGCAGCGCCCATTGGCAGAATATAATTGTCAGAAAAGAATGCACTGAATTTGTGCTCATCAAGAAAAGCGCCAAGCGTTTGAGATTGCGTTGATGGATCGTTAGCAAAGCGCTTTGCAAGTTTATTAAAACGCAAGATCTCGAAAATAAAGCGATAGAACTTAGGGTTTGCCCAGTTACGTTTTTGAGCAAACAATGTCGACACGGTATGGCCGTTGTATTCTAGTCCGTTCCCATCGTTTCTGACACTGAAGCTCATTTGAGTCGGCAGACCTTCAACGCCAATCTCGTTCATCATTTTGATAAAGTTTGGGTACGTACGATCGTTATAAACGATAAACCCAGTGTCGATTGCATACTCTTTGCCATTGAGGCTGACATCAACGGTTGCAGTGTGGCCGCCAATGTAATCATTCGCTTCAAACAGCGTTACGTCATGTTCTTTATGCAAGTAATAGCCACAAGTAAGGCCAGAGATACCCGTTCCAACGATGGCGATTTTCTTTCTTCCTGCCGTGTTCATGCTTCTTCCTTCTTATGATACGAGTTTTGCGGTTAGCCGAGCTTGCCAGCTGTATGGAAGCAACGAGATAAACCGTAAAATTCCGGTAAATCTCGCTGGGAAATAAATATGGCTTTTGTTGGCATCCAATTGTTTTCGGATGGCAGCCGAGGCCTGATTGGCCGTAACAATCATCGGCATATCAAATGTGTTCTTATCTGTGAGTGGCGTTTCAACAAAGCCAGGAAACACCGTCACGACTTTGATGCCTTTCTTTTTCAGGTCGACGGCTAGTGTGCGGGCAAAATAGCTGACTGCCGCTTTGGACGCGCCATAGGCTTCTGCACGAGGTAATGCCACCTCTGATGCGATAGAACCGACAATAACGACGCGATGCCCACGTTCAAACTGTCCCTGACACGCTTCAATACAATTCGCCACACCTACAACGTTAACGTTCATGACACGCGCCATGAGTTTCGCATCAACTATGCCGTCATCCATATATTCACAGTCGCCAGCGTTAAAGATCCAAGTTTCAGGAGTGAACGGCAGTTGTGAGAGCGCTTGAATCGTTTCATCGTACTGAGTCACATCGAAACGTGATGTCGAGATGTTAGTCGACGCTGCCTCTAGCTCAGCCAACACCGCTGCATTCCGGCCGCATGCAATCACTTTCCAACCTTCACTGGCGTAATCCAAAGCGAGCTGCTTACCAATGCCAGACGTCGCGCCAGTGATAAGAACTGAACCGCTCATTGTCCTAGCCTCTGCTTAATGGTTCTAACGACAGAGCCAAGTAGAGGAAGGTTTTCGTACAGCATCTCTCCTAAATCGAAATAGTCTCGATGGTAGATAACCTGACCTTCACTGAACTTGAGATGAGAAACACCATTGACTGAAATCGGCGCGCCTTTCTGTAGTTTTGGGTGCTGTAAATCCATGGTCCAAGTAAGAAACCCTGTCTCGCCCACCTGTTGATGATCGTGAATAATGAAGTCACAACGGATGACGTTGGTGTAGAGCGATTGAAAATAATCGGAAAGCGCAGGCCAGCCCTCTAGACGATGAGCAGCATCTTCAAAAACCACATCCTGGTGGTAAACCCCTTCAAGCAAGTGCAAATTCGCTTTGCTCAGCTTTTGATATATGTTGCCAACTGAATGAATGTCCATTTCTATGCTCCTATACTACTTCAACAGTTGTACAAAATTATTACATGTACAAGATAGACCAATCATGAAAAGTTGTACAAAAATATTTTTGTATAACTTTGTTTCTGTAGAGTGATACGTGATGGAGTGCGGTAGCGATCAATAGATACAAAAAAAGGCTTGGTCAAAAAACCAAGCCTTTTCAGGAGATTAACTATTTATTTGCTGAATGATTAGTACTGTTGGCTACGTAGTGCCGCAATACGCTTATCTAGCGGTGGGTGGCTCATTAGAAGCTCAGTCATTGAACGCTTACCGTTGATACCAAACGCCATCATAGTGCCATCCAGTTGAGATTCGTGGCTCATCTTCAAACGCTCAAGCGCCGCGATCATCTTCTCTTTACCCACAAGATGCGCTGCGCCTGCGTCAGCGTGGAATTCGCGATGACGGCTGTACCACATAGTCAGGAAGCTAGCTAGGAAACCAAATACCAGTTCAAGCACCATAGACACACCGAAGTAAACCATCATGTTTGTACCTTGGCCTTCCTCATCGTCATTCGAAGCAACAATGTTAGCAATGAAACGAGATAGGAAGATAACAAAGGTATTCACGACACCTTGCATTAGCGTCATGGTCACCATATCACCGTTAGCGATGTGGCTAACCTCATGCGCAAGTACCGCTTCCGCTTCATCACGAGTCATGTTGTGCAAAAGACCGGTAGATACTGCAACTAGCGAATCATCACGCTTAGCACCGGTTGCAAATGCGTTGATGTCTGCCGCATCATAAATAGCGACGGTTGGCATACCGATGCCCGCTTGTTGAGCTTGGCGACCAACTGTTTCTAGAAGCCAATGTTCAGTTTCGTTACGTGGGCTCTCAATCACCATGCCGCCTACCGAGCGTAGTGCCATGCTCTTAGACATCATTAGCGAGATGAATGCGCCACCAAAACCAAACACTGCTGCCATCAGTAGTAGACCAGACAGGCTGCCTGGCTGCATTCCAGTTACAGCGTAAACAATATTCAGAACAACACTAAGCACTAGCACGACTGCTAGGTTAGTTGCTAGGAATAACATAATTCGCTTCATTACTTTTCTCCGAGGAAGCTTATCGTTTTTATAAAAACGGTTGTTATATGAAACAGAACTCTACGAGGCGATTTCGCTAGATTCAAGCTCTGTTGCGTTATAGATATAGTCTATCCGCGTTAAAAACAAGGTTAAGCAATAAATTGCAACATTTGTTTTCGAGACTGAAATAATACACACCTTTTTACACTCTTAAATCAGCACTTTAGACCGAGTATAGACTTTGGTCTTATTGTGCGACTATCTGTACGTGCTAGATTCGGGTTAGATGAACGAAACGGGGTTAGCTTTTAGGACAATTAAGCAGCTCCAAACTTCCATGTCTTGAGGGAAAAATCATGGTAGAAACTAACGACTATCAAATGGCTATCGATTTACTTTGTTGTCACCTAGGTATCTCAGAGGATGAGGCAAAACAACAGCTAGGTATTTCAACAGATGCTCAAATGTCAAAGCGAGTTGCAGAAACACAACAAGCGTTGATGGGGCTTAGCCAAGAGAAATAAACTAAGCGTCGAATCTTACGATTAGGCACAAAGGTTTACATGAGAAAAGGGCTGCATGATGCAGCCCTTTTTGTATTTTTGTTTGTCGGTTAATTATACGTTTAGCAACGGTTCGACGTTGATGTATTTACCCAACTCTTTGCGCTTCGCACTTGGAATGTATGGGATCTCACCGAGTTTCGGCGCGTCTAGACGCTCTTCCAACATATCGATGATTTCTGCATAGTGCTCCGTGCCTGGGTTAACGCGGTTTGCCACCCAACCTACGAGATTCAGACCATCCGCTTTGATGATCTCAGCAGTGAGCAATGCATGGCTCAAACAGCCCAGTTTAATACCGACAACCAGTACAACTGGCAACTGTTCTTGTTGCACCCAAGTCGACAAACTGTCTGTGTCAGACACAGGCACACGCCAACCACCAGCACCTTCCACTAGAACAATGTCTGATTGCTCTTTGTGTTGAGCTAATTTTTCACTCAATACTTCGTATTTAATTTCTACATGTTCATGCTTTGCGGCGATGTGAGGAGAAGCAGGCAATTCCAAAGCGTATGGGTTTACATCGTCGTACGCGATATCCAGCGTTGCCGCTTTTTGCAGATGCAATGCATCCGAGTTGCGCCAACCTTCTGCCGTCTTATCGCTTCCTGCTGCCACTGGTTTGTAACCAATGGTGTTAAGCCCTTTCGCACCGAGTGCTTGCAAAATAGCTTTAGACGCTACCGTTTTTCCTACATCAGTATCCGTACCAGCAATAAAAAATGCATCAATCATTTAACTATGACTCCAAAACAAACCTGATAACTTGCAGGTAGAAGACCTTGATCGTTTCTAAATGCTTGGTACGCGCGCTCAACTTGCAATAAAGTGCGACGGCTCGTCAGGCCATGTGAGCGCCCGCTTACGTGATTTGCACCAATGCCTTTGAGATCACGCATGACAGAAAACGCTGAATCGTACCAAACTGTGATGGGGGTCAAGTCTAGATGATGGTTGTGGCACCAAGATTGCGCTAACGCAATTTTTACCTGATTGTGGGTAATAAAGTTATTCACGTGTTGATATGTATCAATTTTTGACCAAGCCTCACGTAACTCATAAAGCGAACCATCAACCAGCGTAGAGAAACACGCCTTTCCACCGGTTTTTAGTACACGCCGCGCTTCTCTCAATGGGTAGCTTAAATCTGTACACCATTGCAGCGCTAAGCTTGAAAACACGTAATCGAAGCTCTCATCGTCAAATGGTAAGTTTTCAGCATCAGCAATTTGGTAATGCATTCGCACTGCACCACAACGCAACTCAGCTTTATCTAACATGGCTTGAGATATATCGCCACAGACGACCTCCGCACCACGTTGTTGGAGCAGTTGGGAGAAGTAACCCGTGCCACACCCTAAATCTAATATACGTTTTCCCGTCAAATTTTCAGGAAGTTTATCAAGCAAGCGATGTCCAACATCACGCTGAAAGGCCGCGTGTTTGTCGTACGTTTCTGCTGCTTTACCAAAAGAAGAGGCGATCGCTTCTTTGTCTTGGTAAAAGCTCTCCAATGTCATATTTTCTGCATTATCCATTACAGCGCTCCTAATGCTTGCTTCAATGCCATTGAAAGCGTTTTAACTTGTTCGTTGGTGTGATTGGCAGTGAGTGTGATTCGAAGGCGAGACGTCCCTTTAGGCACCGTCGGAGGTCGAATAGCGGTAACCCAAATACCGTTTTGGCGACAAGCACCTGCCACTCGCAAAGCCAAATCAGATTCACCAATCACAAACGGCTTAATCGAAGTCTGAGTCTCAACAAAGCCCTCCAGATCGCTGAGGCAGTCTCGATACACTTCACTAAGCTCTGAAAGCTTTTCACGTCGCCAAGACTGCTCTTGAACCATAGAAACCGCATGCGTTAGCGCATAGGCTTGTGCCGGAGGCATCGCTGTGGAATACACATGGTGACGAGCAAACTGAGTCAAAAAGTCTCCCGTTGCGTGGTCACATAAAATAGCCGCGCCAGACATACCAAACGCTTTGCCGAAAGTAACGATCAGTATCTCGGGTTTAACCGTTGCCAACTCGCAAGAACCACCACCGGATTGACCTAGAACGCCAATACCATGAGCATCATCGACAGCAAACCAAGCATCATGACTGCGAGTGACTTTAGCTATATCACTAAGCGGCGCACGATCACCGTCCATGCTGAACACCCCTTCCGTCACAACTAGATGGTTGTCTTCGCTATTAATCAGCGACTTTAGGTGCTCGATGTCATTGTGTTTGAAGCGCTTCATCTTAGCTGGTGACAACGCCCCCGCTTCCATCAACGAAGCATGATTCAAACGGTCTTGGATCAATACGTCTGACTTTTCTAACAAGGTGAACAACAAGGCTTGATTAGCACTGAATCCAGAACCAAACAGAATTGCTCTGTCGTAACCCAGCCATTCGGTCAGTGCGGCTTCTAAATTACTGTGTGCTGCGCTAAAGCCAGTGACCATTGGCGATGCTCCACTGCCACTGCCGTATACGCTTAAACCTTGCTGCCAAGCTCGAACAAGCGCTTGGTCATTGGCCAATCCCAAATAATCATTACTTGAGAAATTAATGTAGCGTCTACCTTCGTGTTCCAAAACGGACTGGTTACCGGCAAACACCACATTCATAGAACGATTCAACCCTTGCGTTTTACGCTCAGCAAGGGCGGACTCGATACGAGATTTAAACGCTGGCATCGTAGAAAAGGTCGTCTTTTGTTGGACGAGCAGCAACACGCTCTACGACGCGATCCAGCAACTCGTCTTCTTCGATTTCATCAGGTTTTTGAGACACCTCTTGGCTGTTAATGCCGAGCTTGTTGAACAGCATCATGTCTTTGTCTTCAGAAGGGTTTGGCGTGGTCAGAAGTTTGCAGCCGTAGAAGACGGAGTTTGCACCCGCCATAAAACACAGCGCTTGCATTTGTTCGTTCATGTTTTCACGGCCAGCGGATAAACGAACGGCTGATTGAGGCATCATGATTCGTGCAATCGCAATCAGGCGAATGAAATCGAATGGCTCAACATCATCGACTTCTTCCAATGGTGTGCCCTTCACCTTCACGAGCATGTTGATTGGAACGCTTTCAGGATGTACCGGTAAGTTAGCCAATTCAACCAACAAACCAGCTCGGTCGTTAGCACTTTCACCCATGCCGATGATGCCACCGGAACAGATCTTCATGCCAGCGTCACGTACGTGAGACAAAGTATCTAAACGGTCTTGGTAAGTACGTGTGGTAATGATGTTGCCGTAAAATTCAGGTGAGGTATCGAGGTTGTGGTTGTAGTAATCCAGACCTGCGGTTGCCAATTGCTTTGCTTGATCTGGCGTCAGCATGCCTAATGTCATACACGTTTCTAAACCCATGCCCTTCACGCCTTTGATCATGTCAGTCAAATGCGGCATGTCACGCTCTTTCGGGTTTTTCCATGCTGCGCCCATACAGAATCGAGTAGAACCAGCATTTTTGGCTTTTTGCGCAGCATCGAGTACGCGTTCAACTTCCATCAGACGCTCTTTTTCGATGTCTGTGGTGTAACGAGCACTCTGAGGACAGTACTTACAATCTTCTGGACAAGCACCTGTCTTAATCGACAGAAGCGTGCTTACTTGAACATGGTTGGTTTGTTGATATTGACGATGTACAAGCTGCGCTTCGAATAGGAGATCCATGAATGGTTTTTCCATGAGATCGCGCACTTCAGCATGCGTCCAGTTATGACGAACTTCCACGTGTATTCCTTTAGTCACTTTTGTTGTTGTGTTGACAGTCTACTGAGTCTCGATAAACTGTCAACACAACACAAAAGAACAAAGTTTACACCTGTTTATTTTTTAATCTAAATTATTATTGGAATCGCACATGGATCTCGCCTTCGACCGCCAGCATATCTGGCATCCTTACACTTCGACATTGACACCTCTGACCTGCTACCCAGTGGCATCGGCAAATGGTGTTCACATTAAACTGGAAGATGATACTGAGCTTGTCGATGGCATGTCTTCTTGGTGGTCGACGATCCACGGCTACAACCATCCGCACTTAAATCAAGCCGCGCACAAGCAAATCCATCAGGTCTCTCACGTGATGTTTGGCGGGATTACCCACCAGCCAGCAATCAGTTTGTGTAAAAAGTTGCTATCCCTAGCCCCAAGTAATCTTGAACATGTATTCCTTGCCGATTCAGGCTCCGTTGCCGTGGAAGTCAGCTTAAAAATGGCACTGCAATATTGGCATGCAAAAGACGAACGCCGACCGAAGTTTCTTACTTTGCGACACGGTTATCACGGCGATACGTTTGCAGCCATGTCGGTTACCGATCCTGATAACTCAATGCACTCTCTCTACAAAGGCTTTTTGCCTGAGCATATCTTTGCGGAGTCACCAACCTGTGGTTATTGGGATGAATGGAAGCCAGAAGACCTTACCGACTTCGAGCACAAGATTGAGACTCACCATAAAGAACTTGCTGCGGTGATCCTAGAGCCTATCGTTCAAGGCGCAGGCGGCATGCGTATCTACCATCCAGAATTTCTCAAAGGCGTGCGTGAGCTTTGCGACAAATACGGCTTGTTATTGATTGCAGATGAGATCGCTACCGGTTTTGGACGTACCGGCAAATTGTTTGCCTGCGAACATGCAGATATTCAACCAGACATTCTGTGTGTTGGGAAAGCACTCACTGGAGGCTACATGACCCTCTCTGCGACCCTCGCGAGCAAACACGTAGCAGACACCGTTTGTGGCGGTGATGCAGGTTGTTTTATGCACGGTCCAACCTTTATGGGGAATCCACTCGCTTGTGCTGTAGCTACTGCAAGTTTGGAATTGATCGAACAAGGTGATTGGAAGCAACAAACCCAACAAATTGAAACGCTGTTTTCTGAGTTACTACCAAAACTTGAAGAATACGACTTGGTGAAAAACACCCGTTGGTTGGGTGCTATTGGCGTAGTGGAGACGCATCGCCCTGTGAATATGGAAACCATCCAAGCCTTGTTTGTTGAACACGGAGTGTGGATTCGTCCATTTGGCAAACTGATTTATATGATGCCGCCATTCATCAGCAAGCCGGAAGATATTGAGAAGCTAGTTAATGCGATTGATGCAGCGTTGCAACGTAAAGACTGCTTCGCTTCATAATCCAATTCAATACAAAAACGGTTTGAGTATGAGACTCAAACCGTCTCGTTATTTATTAGAGCAGTAAAGCTATCGAAGTTGACTGTCTTTACTCGCTCGTCGATTGAACAATGCTTGGCGTTGAGATACCAATTCGATTGTTGACTGACATTCGATACACAAACGAACGCCTTTCATTGCAAGACGACGCGCTTCTGGGATCTCATCACCACACTCATCGCAGTAATGGGCGCTCTCACCCTTTGTGATACTTCCACGAACACGGGAAATCTCGTCGTCTATTGTGTTTTGAATTTGTTGGCTGACGCTATCGTCGTTTGCCCACCCTACGGCCATAAGCCCTCCTCGTTACTTGAATGAGAAAATCTACTTACCGTGGTAAGGTGGATGATTATATCGATTACAAATAACAAGGTAATTAGGGTAAATTCGAAAACACTATTACGTTTTGGTAATAATCAATCTGTAATCGATTATTCGGCACTCTCATGGAAAAGCAATGCAAGGTTACTCATACTCCCTTCCTCGCATTCAAAATACTGTGTTTGCTCAAGCTCTCTCAAAGTAACACTAAGTATCTTCTCTGCCTCACCAAACTCCTCGCTAAAGTACTCACTGACTAATATGACGCGCTCACTAATACTAAATTCCAGTGACTTCTCATCTACCAACGCTCGATGGTAATGTTTGATACGATAATCTTGAGATTTAATGCGCAGTAAAACTTGGCTTTGATTCACAGCGGACTTATTAAAGATGAGCCCACCTTTACCTTGCTCTATCGAAATACTAAAGTTCGTAGTTTGGTTTACTGAACATTCAAAGACTTTTCTGGGCGAGGTGCTAGCAACGGCAAACGTGCTCATCATAGCAACACTTAAACCCCAAGTGACCACCAATCGTTTCATTACCATTTAGCCAACACTGTAAATAGCGCTTGTTCAGACATACGGGTTAATACATATCCGTGTGAAGATGAATATGAGCCACTGAGTACACTATTCTCTTTCTCAATGACGATATCCTCGATGCCGTCAGCGTTGTAATCACCTTTTGCTACAATCGTAATGACTTGAAAGCCATCGGTCGCGTCAAAGTACTCTGCTCTCACTTCACTGGAGACATGAGTTCTTTGGATATGGTCTGCTTCATCCCACGTTAATAGTGTCTTTGCTTTCTCAGCACTTTCGTTAGAAATAACAAAAGCAAGCGCACTTGGAGTCAAACTAGGAAAGCTATCATCTAACTTAAATTTCGATATATATGAGCGCTTAGAGGCGGTTAACTTTGCCATCTCACTCCATGTTTGGCACTGAGTTAAATACGCCTTATACGCGCCGTATTCATAAGCTTTAGCCGCAGTAAAGCCCGCAGAGTTTGCAATCGCTAAGTCTTTGCAATTAGACACCGATTCCGTCTCACCAGACGCACTTGCCAACTCAAGCCCGTACCCCCAGTCTAGTGAATTACGCAGCTCCATATTTTCTTTGGAAGGTTGCGCTAATTCGCGCGCAAAAAAGCGATCGGTTCGCTCACTATCTAAGTATTGAGGCCGAATAAGTTCACTTGCGATAACACTCTCACTAACGAGTAAGGTAAGCGCAAAAGTGACGAGAAATGAAAGATGATTTACTGGCATAACGTTTAACAACAAGGGCAGATGAAGCCATTAGCTTGTCACGTGAAATACCGCTTAGAAAAATATCATTTATCTCGTACTGCCAGATTCTGGGCGAGCTCGTCACTAATGCGTGTGCTAATTACATAACAACGTATTTTCGCTCGACGCAGATAACAAAAAACCCAGCACTAAGGCTGGGTTTTGGTGTTCTAGTGGTTAACGAATTAACCGATGTGCGTTGCGCCCGCCATGTACTTCTGAAGTACTGTAGGGATTGCAATGCGGCCGTCTGCTTCTTGGTTGTTTTCTAGGATAGCAACCATTGTACGACCTACAGCTAGACCAGAACCGTTTAGCGTGTGTACAAGCTCAGGTTTCTTCTCGCCTTTACGACGGAAACGCGCTTGCATACGACGAGCTTGGAAGTCCCACATGTTAGAACATGAAGAGATCTCACGGTAAGTTTCTTGAGCAGGAACCCAAACTTCTAGGTCGTAAGTCTTACGAGCGCCGAAGCCCATGTCACCTGTACATAGAACCACTTTACGGTAAGGAAGCTCTAGAAGTTGTAGAACTTTCTCAGCATGACCTGTTAGCTCTTCTAGTGCGTTCATTGAATCTTCAGGCTTAGTGATTTGTACTAGCTCAACTTTGTCGAACTGGTGCATACGAATCAGACCACGAGTATCACGACCGTAAGAACCTGCTTCTGAACGGAAACATGGCGTGTGAGCCGTCATCTTAATTGGTAGATCCGCTTCGTCAGAAATCGTGTCACGAACTAGGTTCGTTACAGGCACTTCTGCAGTAGGGATTAGAGACAGTTTACGCGGCTCTTCGTCGTTTACTTTTTCTACTAGCGGCTCAGTGTGGAAAAGGTCTTTACCGAACTTAGGAAGCTGACCAGTACCGAATAGGCTGTCAGAGTTTACTAGGTAAGGTACGTACATTTCTGTGTAGCCGTGCTCTTCAGTGTGAAGATCCAGCATGAACTGAGCGATTGCACGGTGTAGGCGAGCGAATTGGCCTTTCATCACGATGAAACGTGCGCCAGTGATCTTAACTGCACTTGCGAAGTCTAGACCGTCACCCATTTCGCCTAGGTCAACGTGATCTTTCAGTTCGAAGTCGTAAGACTTTGGCTCACCCCAACGAGAGATTTCAACGTTGTCGTTTTCATCTTTGCCATCTGGCACTTCATCTGCTGGGATGTTTGGTACAGAAAGCGTGAATTCGTCTAGTTGAGCCATTACTTGCTCAAGTTCAACTTTCTTCGCATCAAGATCGCTACCTAGAGTACCGATTTGTTTCTTGATCTCTTCTGCACCTTCTTTGTCGCCAGCCGCCATTTTTTGGCCGATTTGCTTGGAGATGGAGTTACGCGTGGATTGTAAATTTTCTACTTCTACTTGAATGGACTTACGTTGTTCTTCAAGTTTACGAATAGTATCTACGTCTAGCTTAAAGCCACGACGCGCCAGTTTAGCAGCTGTTTCATCCAGCTCTGTACGAAGTAATTTAGAATCCAGCATTGTTAATCCTATGCTTTTTGTTGTGAAATCACGCGCACTTTCCAAGCGTACGCGTTAAAAAAATTTACTGAACAAATGTATCCAAAAACGCCTACTTTTCATAGCGCTTTTGTGGGCTATTTGCGTCTAAAGTAGCCAAGTAATCTAACTTTTCGCCGATTTTGGTCTCTAGACCACGATTTGTCGGCTGATAGTACCTACGATCGCCCATTTCAGGTGGCAAATATTGTTCACCCGCAGCGTAAGCGCCAGGCTCATCGTGAGCATAACGATACTCTGCACCGTACCCCATATCTTTCATCAAACTGGTTGGTGCATTTCGAAGGTGATGCGGCACTTCATATTCAGGTAAGTTATGAGCGTCTGTGAGCGCTTGTTTCCATGCCACGTAAACAGCATTACTTTTCGGCGCACACGCTAAGTACACGATCGCCTGTGCAATCGCACGTTCACCTTCTGCTGGACCAACTCGGGTAAAGCAATCCCAAGCAGACAGTGCCACTTGCATTGCGCGAGGGTCAGCATTACCTACATCTTCAGAAGCGATCGCCAATAAGCGTCGAGCAATATACAAAGGGTCACAACCCGCGGCAATCATACGCGCAGACCAATACAGCGCAGCATCCGGGTTTGAGCCACGAATCGACTTGTGAACCGCAGAGATTAAGTCGTACCAGATGTCACCTTTGTTATCGAAACGAGAGACCTTCTCCCCTGCTACTTCCGCAAGCAACTTAAGCGTGATCTCTTTTTCACCCTGCGCATTGTCTTCTGCCATGTCGTAGAGCAGCTCAAGGTAATTGAGAGACATACGAGCATCACCGTTTACCAGTTCTGCTAAGCGGTCTAATACGTTATCAGCGAAGTGTGCAGGTGTATTACCCAGCCCACGCTCTTTATCGCTAATGGCTTGGTTCAACGCCAACGAGATTTCATCTTTGTCGAGAGACGTTAGCTTGTACACACGTGCACGTGACAGCAATGCGTTGTTTAGCTCAAACGATGGGTTTTCTGTCGTCGCTCCAATAAAGGTAACCGTGCCATCTTCAATATGCGGCAAAAACGCGTCTTGCTGAGATTTGTTAAAGCGATGCACCTCATCCACAAATAAGATGGTGCGGCGACCCGCCATTTTATTCTCACGTGCTTTCTCGATTGCTGCACGGATTTCTTTCACACCGGACGTCACGGCAGACACACGCTCAACTTCAGCATTGGCATAGTTTGCAGCCACTTCTGCTAATGTCGTTTTGCCTGTGCCTGGTGGTCCCCAAAGGATCATCGAGTGAATGTGACCCGCCTCTAGCGCACGGCGCAGTGGCTTACCGGGACCTAAAATGTGTTGCTGTCCGATGTACTGTTCGATCGTTTCCGGTCTCATACGAGCAGCAAGGGGACGAAAATCTTCGTCCCCCGAGAAATCTAATGTGTAATTACTCACTACCAATTAATTCCTTTGGTCATCCACTTCCACACCTTTTGGAATTGTGAATGTGAATCTGTCTGCTTTTGGTTTACCCAGCTTCACATTATTAAAGGTGAACAAACCTTTTTGACCGTCTTGTTCAACCACATTGAAGCCTTTCACCACACCTTTAGCATCAATATTAATCTGGAATTGACCTTGTGTGGAGTCTACTGCAGTAGGTATGAGGATGAACTCATCACCTTTTTGGGAAATCTTGTAGTTATCCCAATCACTTGCGCGATTACGCGTTAACAAAACAAATGGCGTTTGCTCTGTTGCTTGCTCTTGCCAGTAGATACTCACTTGCTCGATGAATGGGCTGTAGTACCACAATGTTTTACCGTCAGAAACCAGTAGGTTTTCATCTGGGAATGTCGTGCTCCAACGGAACAGGCTTGGACGAGCGATCTCAACCGTGCCTTCTCCTTCCATCACCGTTTCGCCTTCTGGGCTGATAACTTGCTGAGAGAAATCCGCACTGAAGCCATCATTCATAGAAAGGCGTTTGTTTAGTTCATCTTTGGGAGACGCGGCGTGTGCAGTAGAGAAGAGAGAAAAGCTTAAAACAAGCGCAGAGAAAAGTTTCGCTGAAAATAGTTTTTTCATTCAGATACCTATTGTTAGAACCACTCACCTCAGTTGGACTGAGGTGAGTAACACAAGTTCATTAATCTTTTGGTGGCGCAGGAGCCAGTACTTCGCGGTTACCATTGTGTCCCGGAGCACTTACGATGCCTTGCGCTTCAAGCTGCTCGACAATACGAGCCGCTCGGTTGTAACCAATCTTGAATCGACGTTGTACACCAGAAACCGAACCACGACGCGATTGCACTACGTGCTCTACGACTTGATCGAACAGTGGATCCACTTCTTCATCCGATTCCATCTGTTCACCCGGAAGCAGACTTTCTGGACCTTGATCACCGCTGATAATCTCATCGATGTAGTTTGGCTTACCACGTGCTTTCCAGTTGTTCACAACCGCGTGAACATCATCATCCGATGCAAACGCACCGTGAACACGGGTCGTATGGCTCGAGCCTGGTGGTAAGTAAAGCATGTCACCCATACCCAATAGCGATTCCGCACCGCCTTGGTCAAGGATAGTACGTGAGTCGGTCTTAGTTGATACGGTGAACGCCACACGTGTTGGGATGTTCGCTTTAATCAGACCGGTAATAACGTCTACCGATGGACGCTGTGTCGCAAGGATCAAGTGAATACCTGCCGCACGCGCTTTTTGCGCCAAGCGAGCAATCAGCTCTTCAACCTTCTTACCTACCACCATCATTAGGTCGGCAAATTCATCGACAACCACAACGATGTAAGGCAGTTTCTCTAGCAACGGCGGCTCAGTGTCCATGCTGTCGCCTTCTTGCCAGAATGGGTCGTGAATTGGGTGACCGGCATCTGCTGCCATCTTCAACTTCTCGTTAAAGCCTTTCACGTTACGTACGCCCAATGCAGACATCAGTTTGTAACGACGTTCCATCTCGCCCACACACCAACGTAGTGCGTTAGACGCGTCTTTCATGTCTGTTACTACTTCAGAAAGTAGATGAGGAATACCTTCGTAGATTGAAAGCTCCAACATTTTCGGGTCGATCATGATGAAACGCAGATCTTCTGGTGATGCTTTGTAAAGCATACTCAAGATCATCACGTTAACACCCACAGACTTACCAGAACCAGTTGTACCTGCTACCAGTACGTGAGGCATTTTCGCGATATCTGCAATCACCGCTTCACCCGCGATATCTTGACCAAGAACAACAGTCGTTGGTGACGTTGCTTGTTCAAACTGAGGGCTACTGATTACATCAGACAAGAATACTGTCTGGCGGCTCATGTTAGGCAGCTCTAGACCCACATAAGGTTTGCCCGGAATCACTTCTACAACACGTACCGCCATTGCAGACAACGCACGTGCCAAGTCCATAGACAAGCCAGAAATGCGGCTTACTTTCACGCCCGGCGCCAAATCAAGCTCGAATCGAGTGATAACAGGGCCTGGGTAAATGCCGACAACGTCTGCTTTGATCTTGTAATCAGCAAGCTTGGTTTCAACCAAACGAGCCACCTCTTCCAGAGCATCACGATCGATAAAGTTATCACGCTTCTCTGGGTGGTAAAGCAATTCTAGTGTTGGCAATGGCTCTTCTGGTACTGGCAAGTTTTGCTCTTGCTGTACCAAGAATGGGTTCTGCTGAGCAGCCACTTTCGCTTGAGCATTCGATACCAAGTTTTGGAATGCAGCCACATCTTGATCGCCATCTTGAACCTCTTCTACATCGACTTCTTGAGGTGCAGGTTCAAAGGTAGCAGAAGGCGCAGGCGTTACCGGTTGAGGTTGAACAGCAGCAGGTTGATGAACAGGTTGCTCTTGAACAGGCGATTGCTGAACTGGTTCTTGTGGCTGAATCGCTTGTTGCTGCGGCTCAGCATAAGCCGGTTGAGCTTGTTGAACTGGCTGCTGCGCCGGGTAATCGTCTTCGTCATCCAATACATCGAAGTTCGAAATCGTTGGTTCGATGTGTTGGCTTGGCTCTGTTTGTTCAGCAATGTTATCCAACGCAGAAGCGCTAATCACAGGTTCTTCGTGTGAAGGTTGCTCTGTGGTTGGCTGTTCGATTGGCGCGTGAACCGGCGCTGGTTCTTGTGCAACTTGGGCTTGTTGGGCCTGCTCTGCTTCAAACTGAGCATACTCATCGTAGCTTGGTGCGTTATCGAACGGTTCAGAGACAGTTGGTTCAGGTGTCACAAACGGTTCTTGTGGTACTTGTTGATGCTCGGCTTGCTGTGGAGCAAATTCCTGAGAAACAGATTGTGGAACTTCAGGCTGAGTTTGAACAGGAGCAACTTGCGCTTCTTGAACCTGTGGTTCTTCATCTGCCCAATCGTCAGCTTGTTGTGCAGCCGCTTCTAGCTCTTCAATCGTTACGTTCAATTGTTTAGTACGTTCAACGAATGGATCCACATTATCTGTGCTCACCGCACGCACTGGCTCAACAGTTTTAGCTTGATCTTCAACCTGAGACTGCATTTGAGTCTGCACAGGCGCGGCATTTACAACTGCAGGCTGCGGCGTTGGCTGAACATTAGCTTGCGCTGCTTGCTGCTGTCTCGGTTTATCTGCAGTCGATTGTTCTACCGCCGATTGTGGCATATAGATTGGGTATTCGTGTGTTGGTGTTTCTTGTTTCGGCTCTTCGACATCATAAGCAGTAAGATGAGGCATAGGCTCGTCTTCCATGTCATCTGAACCACGTTTGCTCATTACGCGGTCTTCAGCAAACTCGTCTAACTGCGGCTCTAGAGTTTCATGCTCAGTACCACGTGCTTTATTTGTTAACGCTGCCACAACGCCAAGTGCACGATCGCCCAACCACTCAACAATGTTAAGCCAAGAAATACCAGTAAATAGTGTGAAGCCAGCACCCCATAGGAAAAGAAGTACAAGCGTTGTGCCCAACACATTTAATGTAGGCAGAGACAAGCTCGTTAGTACGTCACCAACAACGCCACCAGACGAGAAATACCAAATGTCGTCAAAGTTGATATCAGCAAGACCACAACTGGTAAGAATAAGGATAACTAAACCAAGTAGACGAGTGCCCCACAGCATGAGGTCGATAGGGTCGTCTTCAGAACGCTTGCGACAAATCACCCATGCACCTGCAGTTAACAGGAAGGGTAATGGATACGCGAGGGAACCAAAGGTAAAGAATAACGTGTCGGCTAACCAAGCGCCGAACAGGCCACCAGCGTTATCGATCTCACCGCCCCAAGCAGTTTGGGACCAAGACGGATCGGCTGGACTAAATGTAAATAATGCAACGGCTAGCAATATCGAGCTAAGAACGCCAACGATAAAGCAGCACTCTTTTAAGCGTTGGAAGCCATTTAATCGTGAAGACTGAGGCTCTTCACTGGTTTTGATGATGGTTTCGACTTTCTTTGCGTTCTCTTTGAACATAAATCAACTTGAATATGGAAATGAATTAGGAATAAGCAAAACATTCCGAGCGGCACAAAGCCGCTCGGTAAATTGATTTAACCATATCAAAGAGAAAAACCCAATTACTCTATCGAGAAAGCGGAAGCATTTACCGCTTTCTTTGCAAGAATTTAACGAGTTTTAATCACAAGCTGGTTAGTTTGCTTCACTTCTTCCATAACTACGTAGGTGCGAGTGTCGTTCACGCCTGGAAGACGCAGTAACGTATCACCTAGTAGTCGACGGTAAGCACCCATGTCTGATACACGAGTCTTTAGAAGATAGTCGAAATCACCTGATACTAGATGACACTCTTGGATATCGTCTAGTTTTTGAACAGCCGCGTTGAACTGTTCGAATACATCAGGCGCACCACGGTTAAGGGTAATTTCTACGAATACCAACAGTGATGCATCTAGGAACTGCGGGTTTAATAACGCAGTGTACCCAGTGATATAACCTTGACGCTCTAAGCGACGCACACGCTCCAAACACGGCGTTGGAGAAAGTCCTACACGTTTTGAAAGTTCAACGTTCGAAATACGACCGTCTTTCTGCAGTTCATTAAGAATGTTGCGGTCGATACGGTCTAGTTCCTTGGACGGCTTCTTATAGTTGTCTGCCATTTTTTATTCCACCTTATTACTTCCTTGCAAAAAAATATACTACAACTTTTTAATATTTGGTGCCAAATATTACAAATCAACATCTATACTAGATATTAATTCGACAATAACACCCTACAAACAGTTAATACAACCATTTTAGAAAGAGGACACAGGATGATCATTGGCGTACCTAAGGAAATCAAAAACCACGAATACCGTGTGGGTATGATCCCAGCTAGCGTGAGAGAACTTATCTCACATGGTCACCAAGTTTTGGTTGAGACCAATGCAGGTGCCGGCATTGGTTTTTCAGACGATGATTACATCGCTGTAGGCGCATCCATTCTTCCTACTGCTACAGACGTTTTTGCGAAAGCAGATATGATTGTAAAAGTAAAAGAACCCCAAGCTGTCGAGAGAGCAATGCTCCGCGAAGGGCAGATTTTATTTACTTATTTACACCTAGCACCAGATTTTCCACAAACTGAAGAGCTAATCAAGAGCAAAGCTGTCTGTATAGCGTATGAGACTGTAACAGATAATATGGGTCGTTTGCCACTGTTAGCACCAATGTCAGAAGTGGCAGGTCGGATGTCTATTCAAGCAGGTGCGCAAACGTTGGAAAAATCACACGGCGGTCGCGGTCTATTACTAGGTGGCGTACCTGGTGTTGAGCCAGCGAAAGTTGTTGTAGTCGGCGGTGGTGTCGTTGGCGCGAACGCAGCTCGTATGGCTGTAGGTCTTCGTGCGGACGTAACAATCCTTGACCGTAACGTAGATACTCTGCGTAAACTAGACGAAGAATTCCAAGGTCGCGCTAAAGTGGTTTATTCTACTGAAGACGCTATCGAGAAGCATGTTCTAGAAGCAGACCTAGTGATCGGTGCGGTTCTAATCCCTGGTGCTGCAGCACCTAAATTGGTAACAAAAGAGCACATCGCTAAGATGAAGCCAGGCGCGGCGGTGGTTGACGTTGCTATCGACCAAGGTGGTTGTTTCGAAACTTCTCACGCGACAACGCACGCAGAGCCAACATACATCGTTGACGAAGTGGTTCACTACTGTGTTGCAAACATGCCTGGCGCTGTTGCTCGCACTTCAACATTTGCACTGAACAACGCAACGCTGCCATACATCGTGAAGCTTGCAAACAAAGGCTACCGTGAAGCACTTCTAGAAGACAATGGCTTCCTTGAAGGTCTAAACGTTATCCACGGCAAAGTGACTTGCAAAGAAGTTGCTGAGAGCTTTGACCTAGAATATGTTGAACCAGCGCAAGCAATCGCAATGTTCAACTAATGACAAAATAACGCATAAATTGTCACGTTTTGTTTACAAAAGCCCACTCTAAAGTGGGCTTTTTTGCATAGAGCATTTAATTATAAAACAGATCTAAATCTTATAAGCACAAATTAAAATGTTTCGAGGTGTGACTGATTTAGCGCAAAACTCTGCCAATCTAACACGATAACCACGTTCTTCAAGATAAAGTGCTTTGTCTAAAGCAAGCCAAATTTCCAACGGTCGTTGAAATACCAATTGAACCAGACTCGAACGCTCCATTTGCCAAAAGCGTTGTTCGCTTAACTTTTCAAAATGGTCGAAGTCGATTTCTTGTGGAAGATCGATGCCCTTCTGTTCCGCTGCCCAGCGACATAACGATTCAAAACCATCACTCAATTGCGACTTACGGATACTCGGCACCGGCTGATATCCTTCCATGCCCAAAGCTTGTCGCGTGATCAAATCAAACCCTAAACGGAACATCATTTCCTGCTGACGATGACGTCGTACGCGTTCACCACCAGTAACGGTTTGCTGTAACGGAATACGCAGTTCTTGCTTAGACAATGAGAGAGAAGAAGCCCTGCCCTGTGCCGACATCGGCTGATATTGCTCAGACTGAATCAAATGGTAGCAGCAAGGCGAGATTGTCATCGCGGCAATACCGTTTTCACTGCCGTATTGCATCAAGCGAACATGAAGATCACCGCAGGCATGGAGGGCAACTGCGTGTTGAGTTGGCTTAAACACCGCTTTCGCTTTGCTATCGAACGCGTCACCTTGAATAAACGTCATCTTCCAATGATGCTCATTAGCTGCTTGTTGTCCCGAATCGCACAGTGCTTGTTGGTATTCAAAACTGGTGACAGGCTGATCGGTTTGTGTGGTCAGGATTCGCCCTAAATAACCTTTGCCTGAGCACCACTCTAACCATTCGTCACCATGATGAAGCTGAATCGCCGCTTCACCCATCGAACTAATTTGCTCTAACTTACGACCGGGAATGCCGTTATCTAAACCACGAGCGAGTTCCAAGCCTTTTAAAGCTAGCGGTTCTAAGCGAGTGAGTTCTGAAAGTTGTTCAAGTTCAGGCAAAAACGGACTAAGTGCTTTTAAGGCAAGTTCCGGTTCCGCTTTGTATTCTTCAATTTGGGAGGGAGAAAGAGACGCTAACCACTGGCACAACTGAGGATGTTGCTCTTGCCAAGGTAATGATGCGTGAGTGCTGCTTTTAAAAGGCTCGAATCGCCACAAAGATTGGTTTTCGATTAAGCAGTCATTAATAAATTGAAATTGCGTTTTCATAGCTCCCCCTACAACGAGCGCATTGTAGAGGGAATCGAAACATCAATGAAGTGTTATCTGACCGGAAGCTCGATGTCTTTAAACATCTCTTCAATTTCAGTGTTTGATTTAAGCGAGATCGCTTGCTCCACCACAGGACGAGTTAAGTGCGGTGCAAAACGCTCCATAAAGTCGAACATGTAAGAGCGAAGGAAAGTACCACGACGGAAGCCAATGCTCGTTGTGCTCGCGCCAAACAAGTGGCTTGCATCAATCGCGACTAAATCGCTGTCTTGGTCTTCATCAACCGCCATACTCGCAATCACACCAACACCAATGCCCATACGAACGTAAGTTTTAATCACGTCGGCATCCGTTGCAGTAAACACAACGCGCGGTGTTAAGCCTTCACGATTAAATGCGGTATCCAACTCAGAACGGCCTGTAAAGCCGAATACATAAGTCACTAGCGGGTAAGCGGCTAAATCGTGGATAGTTACACGGTCTTTCTTTGCTAGTGGGTGATCTTTTGGTACCACGATAGAACGATTCCAGTGGTAACAAGGCAGCATGATGGCATCTTGGTATAAGTGAAGTGCTTCTGTCGCAATCGCAAAGTTTGCCGTACCTTTGGCAATCGCTTCAGACATTTGCGAAGGCGTACCTTGGTGCATGTGCAGCGATACTTTCGGATAACGTGCCGTAAAGCCTTTGATCACGTCAGGAAGTGCGTAACGTGCTTGGGTATGAGTAGTAGAAATGTTCAGTGTGCCCATTTCAGGGTGAGTATGCTCCCCTGCCACGGCTTTGATGCTTTCAACACGCGCTAGAATCTCTTGAGAAATTCGCACGATCTCTTCACCGGCGGGTGTCACCTGCGTTAAGTGTTTACCACTTCGTTCGAAGATCTGAATACCCAGCTCATCTTCCAATAGACGGACTTGTTTACTGATGCCCGGTTGAGAAGTGTATAGGCTTTCTGCTGTCGCAGACACATTCAGATTATGGTTCACAACCTCAACAATGTACTTCAGTTGTTGCAGTTTCATCGTAATCCCTTACTCATTGATTGAGATAATAACGTCATACTTATCTAGTCTACTCGCCCGAGTAGATATAATGATTAGTTATAACGTGTTAGCAACTAAATGAACAGTAATTTCTAACTTATAGCTCAAGCTCATAGCGAATTACTCACCTTCTCTAAATATGCATGGAGTTGAACCTTCAAAATTCGCTTTTTTAAACGGCTCACCGCATTCTGTGCTTAAATCCATAGGAAAACGTGTTTGGAGCAAAATAATCAAATAAATAGGGTGCCGAGAAAGATAAGATTCATGTATTCTTGAACGCTGGATACAGAAAAGTAACAAGTAGTAGAAGCAAAGATATGAATACTGGTTTAATAATCGCTTTGGTAGTCATCCTACTGGTACTGATCCTTGGCTATAACATCATGTTGCAGTACAAGGTCAAAGTAGAGACAGCGAAAAGACAAGAGTCTGCTCGCTACGTGGCACTGATTGACGGTACAGAAGAGCTGATTGGACACGCTCATCATATTCCTTTCAGCAAGGACTTACTGCTGTGTCTTAACAATCGTATTCTTGATGCACTTGAAAGCATGCGCGACCTTGATCCAAAGAATAAGCAACTCGTGCAGCGCATCGAAAACATGAAGCAGCAAATTGCTCAATTGAATGAGAGCAGCGCAAACGGTGAAAGCACCACATTCAAGATGCCAAGCAGCGATAAACAAGCCATTGTAATGTTAAAGCTCGTGAAACGTCTTCGTGATGCGGTTCGTAACGAGCACAACAAAGGTCGTTTAGATACGCAAACTTACGTAACTGAAAACGCGCGTCTTGAAACGATGCAAATTCGCATCAACATCGAGAACGTAATTAAGCGTGCGAATGACTCTATTGCTCGCGGTCAACCGGGAACCGCTCTGCAACTGCTTCGTAAAGGCATTGATGCGTTAAGCACCAAAAATGATGCTTACTCGATTCAAGCAAAACAAAAGCTCGAAGAAATGCTTGGTGACTTGGATAAGAAACGCCAAGACAAGAATGAAGCAGAAATGCAGCAAATTGCCGACAAAGAACGCGACAGTGATATGGATGCGCTCTTCGGCGAGAAGAAAAAGTGGTAAACTCCGCTTAAGCTTTCCGCCCTATCCGATTAAAGGCTGCGTTTGCAGCCTTTTTTGTGTCTTCTTGATTTGAATAGACATTAGCCGGATAAACCAAAATTGAATGTAAAGTACTAAAAATTAAAATGATTAATCTCGACGCCTATCAGGACCTTCTTGCTCCAATTAACCAATTCTTGCAATGCAGCACCCCAGATGAATGGGTTGAGGAAGCAAAGAAGCCTGAAAACCTTCCAACCATTTTATTAGACCACCTACTGTGCGAGCTAAAAGCGGGTCAGTCGGCAATGTTCCTGATCCGTAAATACGCAGTAGACCAAGCAAGCTCACATGCCCTACTCGATTGGTTCAAACCATACGAGGACTTTGCCTACCGTAAGACCGGCTCACTAGAGACGCTTAAAGGCAAGAGCAACATTTCAAAAGCCATCATCGCTAAATCAGATTCGCCGTACAGCCAAGATCTTATCGACAAGATGGTTCTGCTTATCAAAGAAGAGTTGCACCACTTCTACCAAGTGCTAGAAATCATGGAAAGCCGTGGCGTGGAATACAAAAACATTCCAGCAAGCCGCTATGCAAAAACGCTGATTTCGAACATGAAAACACATGAGCCAGAAACCTTGATTGATAAGCTCATCATCGGTGCCTACATAGAAGCTCGCTCATGTGAACGTTTTGCGAAGCTAGCTCCGCACATGGACGAAGACATCGCGAAGTTCTATGTTTCTTTGCTTCGCTCAGAGGCTCGTCATTACCAAGACTACCTAGTCCTTGCAGAACAAATCGCGGGTAAAGACATTAGCGAGCGCGTTGCAGAGTTTGGACGCATCGAAGCTGAACTGATTTCAACGCCAGACGAAGACTTCAAATTCCACAGTGGTATTCCTGCTTAATTCTAATCGCCTTAAGCAAGAAGCAAGACAGCCTAATCACTCGGTTTTCTCTGGTGCTTAAAGTCGAAAATAAAAAAATCCCACAGTAGCGATACTGTGGGATTGTTCATAGAGAGTCTCTAATTGTGGTTAGCTTTTCGCGTTAGCTAACTTTGGGCTTTTAGGCCCTCGTGCTGCGTTCACCAATAGAACACCCACCGAGAGAACAATCGCACCACACAAGATAAACAGTAGTCGACCTGATGGTTCGTTTGGAATCAGAGCCATCGCTAGGATACCGAAGCCCGCTACGCTGATAAGCTTACCAAGCATGCCGCGCTGTTTTGTATCTAAGTTCTGCTGCTCTTCGCTGTCAGCCACAAGTGGCGTGTTCCAGTTCTCGAACAATTGAGCCACTTCTTTCTCACGTTCAGGTGATAGACCTTTGTAGAAACGTGTTGTCAGTAGGAAGAAGCCACCAGTAAAGACAACGTGTGCCGCTAGGCTCAAGCCAACTTTCAGGTCAGCCCACTCACGGCCTGTAAACGCTTGTTCTAGACCAAATAGGCGCTCTACGTCTTCTGCTTGTAGTGAGATACCGAAGATGTAAGAAACAAAGCCACCAACAACCAGTGTTGCCCAACCAGCCCAGTCCGGCGTCTTACGAATCCACATACCAAGTAGTACAGGAATCAACATTGGGAAGCCAATCAATGCGCCCACGTTCAGTACGATATCGAACAGGCTCAAGTGACGTAGTGAGTTAATGAATAGACCGATACCAATGATGATGAAGCCCATCACGATAGTCGTTGCTTTACTCACAATAACCAGCTCTTTTTGTGACGCTTGTGGGCGTACAATCGGGCTGTAGAAGTTCATCACGAAGATACCCGCGTTACGGTTTAGACCAGAGTCCATTGAAGACATAGTCGCCGCAAACATTGCTGACATCAGAAGACCCACCATACCTGCTGGCATTACGTTTTGTACGAATGCTAGGTAAGCTGCATCACCACCTACTGAGCCGTATTGCTCTGCGAAATCAGGCATAAATGCCGCAACGTACCAAGGTGGTAGGAACCAAATGATAGGACCAACAATCATCAGCACACATGCAAGACCTGCTGCTTTACGTGCGTTTTCACTGTCTTTTGCACATAGGTAGCGGTAAGCGTTGATGCTGTTGTTCATTACACCGAACTGTTTAACAAAGATGAACACTACCCAAAGGATAAAGATACTGACGTAGTTCAGGTTGTTACCCAGCATGAAATCGCCGTGGAAGTTCGACACGATGTTGCCAATACCGCCACCGTGGAAGTATGCCGCCACCGCACAAGTGATCGTCACTGCCATGATAACCAACATCTGCATAAAGTCAGATGCAACAACCGCCCAAGAGCCGCCCGTTACCGCCATTAGCATTAGCACTAAACCAGTAACGATGATGGTCGCTTCCATAGGAATGTTGAAGACCGCTGCCACGAAAATCGCAAGACCATTCAACCAAATACCGGCTGAGATCAAGCTGTCTGGCATACCAGCCCAAGTAAAGAACTGCTCTGAAGTCTTACCAAAACGTTGACGAATTGCTTCAATCGCCGTCACTACACGTAGTTGACGGAACTTTGGAGCAAAGTAGAGATAGTTCATGAAGTAGCCAAATGCGTTGGCTAAGAATAGGATTACAACAACGAAACCGTCGTTGAACGCGCGTCCTGCGGCACCTGTAAACGTCCATGCTGAAAATTGCGTCATGAAGGCGGTAGCACCTACCATCCACCATAACATCTTACCGCCCCCTCGGAAGTAGTCACTGGTTGAGGTAGTGAACTTACGGAACATCCAACCAATTGCAACTAAGAAGAAGAAGTAGGCAAGAACAACAAGAGTATCAATAGTCATTTTTTCAGCCTTTCAAGTTTGATCATTTTCTAACGCCTAGACTACTCTGTTCATTATTTTATTTGTACTACAATAAGTTTTAATTGTGATCTGGAACATAAGTTATTTCATCGAGAAATTGGCGAGAAATCCTTTATTTTATTGGGCTAATGGCATTCTAAGTCAGAACATCCGCCCCTCAACAAGTAATTATATTGTAATACAAATAATCTATTGCAAATTCATTAAAGTATGGAATATTTTTCTTCTTCACGCTTTGTCTGAAGATCAAAAATGCGTGGTATTTCTTTGAGGGAAACGTAATGAGATGTTTCGAAGGAATTGGATAGAAAGTAGGATTTAGATGAATGTAACAAGCAAGATCTCCGACTCGCTCCTTCGTCGCTCTCGAGACCGACGCAAAGGAGGTTCTACGCATTTCTATTCCCAGCTCTCAAAGCTTATGCTTCTCCTCTCAGCTTTTCCCCTGCTCCTTACCGTCATTTCCTAGAAGGAGGAACGACTGAGTAGGAAATCTCTTTTCACCGACAAGTACCAAATCGTTACTTTAATGGGGCAAATCATTATTGAAGTTTCTTATTTGGCTCTCTGAGATCCCCGACTCGCTCCTTCGTCGCTCTCGAGGATGACGCGAGGAAAATCCAACGCTTTCCATTTCTACCTCTCAAACCTCGTTTCTCGATTCTCATCTCTCGTTTGTTTTTCTCGCATCTCGACTCTCCAATCTCGCCTCTTTCAAGCTTTCAAACACAAAAAAGCGAGCACTGAGGCTCGCTTTTCATTCTTTTCGCTAGTTTTATCGGGGTGTTACGACACTTATGCTACGTGAGCTACTGCGTCGCGAACCAGTGTACCTAGTTCATCCCACTTACCTTCATCGATAAGTTTTGTTGGCACCATCCAAGTACCGCCACATGCCAGTACTGAAGGGATAGACAAGTACTCGTCTACGTTACCTAGGCTCACGCCACCTGTTGGCATGAATTTCACTGGGTAAACCGCCGTTAGTGCTTTAAGCATACCAACACCGCCAGATGGCTCAGCAGGGAAGAACTTAAGTGTACGCAGACCCATTTCCATCGCTTGCTCAACTAGGCTTGGGTTGTTTACGCCAGGTACGATAGCCACGCCTTTGTCTAGGCAGTATTGAACCGTGCGAGGGTTAAAGCCAGGGCTTACGATAAAGTCCACACCAGCTTCGATCGCTTGGTCAACTTGCTCGTTAGTTAGGATCGTACCTGCACCGATCAGCATTTCTGGGAACTCAGCGCGCATAGCACGAATCGCTTCTGCAGCACACTCTGTGCGGAACGTGATTTCTGCGCAAGGCATACCGTTTTCAACCAAAGTGCGGCCTAGAGGGATCGCATCTTCTGCTTTGTTGATGGCAATAACAGGAATTACTTTTAGGTTTGCTAATTGTTCGTTTAATGTCGTCATAAGAGTGTACTCGTCGTCGTTAACTTGAGTTCAATAAATCACTGCGGAGCGCCGATTACTCAACGCTCCGCAAAAGAATTACAAAGGAAGATCTGGCATCACTTCGCGTGGAATGATGGCACCTTTATGTTGAATTACCGCACCAGCCATACAGTGGCCAGAGTAAGCCGATTCCGCTGCATTACCGCCAGTCAAACGCTTCGCCAAGAAGCCCGCACTGAAAGAATCACCAGCCGCTGTTGTATCAATCACGTTGTCGACTTTGTTTGGCGCCACGTATTGCGCTTCGCCATTCGCGACAACCAAGCAATCTTTGCTACCACGTTTGATGATGATTTCATCTACGCCCAATGCAGAGGTTCTCTCGATGCACTGCTCTAAATGCTCATCACCGTAAAGCATTTGCTCATCTTCAAATGTGAGCAGTGCGATATCTGTGTGCTTAAGGATCTTCAGGTACCAAGACATGGCATTCTCGCGGCTTTCCCACAATTTAGGACGGTAGTTGTTATCGAAAATAACCTTACCTCCTTGTGCCTTGAAGCACTCAAGGAAGCCAAACAGTTGCGTCTTACCTTCTTCAGTAAGGATCGCTAATGTAATACCGCTCAAGTAAACCGCATCGTACGAGTAAAGTTTGTCGACTAATAGCGGAGACTCGTTTTGTTCGAATAGGAACTTAGCGGCCGCCTCGTTACGCCAGTAGTGGAAGTAACGCTCGCCAGTTTCATCGGTTTCGATGTAGTAGATACCTGGTTGCTTTTCTTTAACGGAAAGAACCAGACTAGTATCGATGCCCTCTTCTTGCCATGCTGATAGCATTTCTTGGCTAAAAGGATCGTTACCCAGAGCAGTTACATAGCTGGTTTTGATATCGTGAGCTTTGGTCAAACGAGATAAATACAGTGCGGTATTCAACGTATCACCACCGAATGACTGCTTTAGCTGACCTTCCTTTTTCTGTAGCTCAACCATACATTCGCCAATGACCGCGATGTTTAATGATTTCATGTTGTCACCTTAGCAACTGAGGTTGCGCTATAGATTATTTTAAGAAGTCTTCACGTGCTGGGTTGAAGATGTCTAGAAGAATGCTGTCTTGCTCTAGTGCAACCGCACCGTGCATCATGTGCTTACGAGCAAAGTATGCGTCGCCTTCTTTTAGTACTTTCTTCTCGCCTTCGATTTCCGCTTCAAAGCTGCCACGTACTACGTAACCAATTTGATCATGGATTTCGTGTGTATGTGGAGCACCAATCGCGCCTTTGTCGAAACATAGGTGAACTGCCATTAGGTCATCTGTGTAAGCAACAATTTTACGTTTGATACCGCCGCCTAGCTCTTCCCACGGGTTCTCATCTAATACAAAGAAAGAATTCATCGTCATACTCCTAAAAAGTCTCTATTAAAGCGAACCCTACGGCACTTCATTCTTAACCATGCTTAATTAAAAGGTCCTCTTAAAAAAGCGTCGTATTGATAAAAGTGAAACGCGAAGCGAAAGGGTCTGCTGTCGAATTGGTAACGAGCATATCCGATCTACTTTAATTGTCATACAATATATCTAAAAATATGTGATATTCATCAAACGGCGCTCGTTAAAGCATTCCACTTAACGATTGATAACGCCGAAACATCAGTCACAACAAGGATTACCACACCAATACAAATCAATAAGTTAGCTAAATTCGCGTGATTTCACTCTCCCTTTTTGCCACAAAAACTACACCCAAACTTAATATTGTATTACTTTATAGAAAGTTTAAGAAAACAACACACTTCATCTGAGGGTGGTAAAGAAATGACTACACAACCGATTTTGTTGACTGAAGCAGAAGTCGAACTACTAAGAAAGGAAGTCGGAAAGCCGAGCTTAATGGGCAAATCCATTGAAGTGAATCGCAAGGAACTTGAAGCCTTCATGCGTCTGCCTCTAGACGTACCAGGTCACGGCGAAGCGGGTGGCTACGAGCACAACCGCCACAAACAAAACTATACCTACATGAACTTAGCGGGTCGTTTGTTCTTGATCACTCAAGAACAAAAGTACGCGCAGTTCGTTAAAGATCTTCTCGCTATCTATGCAGAGAAGTACCTCACCTTTGATTTCCACGTACAGAAAAACACTAACCCAACAGGTCGTCTTTTCCACCAGATCCTTAATGAACACTGTTGGTTAATGTTTACTAGCCTTGCTTACTCTTGCGTGGCATCAGTGATGACAGAAGAAGAGCGCACAGCCGTTGTTGAGCGCATTTTCGAACCAATGCTAGATATGTTCACCGTGAAATACGCGCACGATTTCGACCGTATTCACAACCACGGCATCTGGGCAGTTGCGGCTGTTGGTATCTGTGGTCTAGCCATTGGAAAACCTGAATATCTAGAGATGTCGGTATACGGTCAAGACCGTGATGATACCGGTGGCTTCCTAGCGCAAATCTCACAACTGTTCGCCCCTTCTGGTTACTACATGGAAGGTCCGTACTACCATCGTTATGCGATTCGTCCAACTTGTGTATTTGCAGAAGTAGTGCACCGCCATATGCCTGAAGTAGACATTTACAACTACAAAGACAAAGTGATTGGCAACACAGTACAAGCGATGCTGGCAACGGCTTACCCGAATGGTGAGTTCCCTGCCTTAAACGATGCATCTCGTACCATGAGTATTACCGACATGGGTGTTCAAGTTGCAGTGAGCGTTTACAGCAAACACTACGGTATGGATGACAACATCCTAGGCATGGCGAAGATTCAAAACGCCGTTTGGATGCACCCATGTGGTCTTGAGCTTTCTCAAGCCTACGATAAAGCCATCGCAGACCGTGAAATCGGTATGCCTTTCTGGCCAAGTGTGGAACTAAACGAAGGTCCAACGGGTAACAACGGAGCACAAGGCTTTATCCGTATGCAGGATAAAACCGGTGATGTGTCACAGCTTGTGATGAACTACGGTCAACACGGCATGGGACATGGTAACTTCGATACGCTTGGCATTACCTTCTTCAACCGTGGTCAAGAAGTGCTGCGTGAATACGGCTTCTGTCGCTGGGTAAACGTAGAGCCTAAATTCGGCGGTCGTTACCTAGACGAAAACAAATCGTACGCACGTCAAACTATCGCGCATAACGCGGTAACGATTGATGAGCAATGTCAGAATGGTTTCGATGTAGACCGCGCTGATTCAGTACACGGTTTGCCTCACTTCTTCAAAGTAGAAGGCACTGAAATCAACGGTATGAGCGCGTTTGCGAACGACCATTACCCGAACACAGACATGCAACGCAGTGTGTTCATGCTTAACCTAGATGAGCTTGAAGCACCGTTATTGCTAGACCTTTATCGCATCGAAGGTGAAGGCGAGCATCAGTACGACTACTCTCATCAATACGATGGTCAAATCGTACGTACTAACTTCGATTACCAAAGCTTTGGTGAACTGAACACGCTTGGCGATGACTTCGGTTACCAACACCTTTGGAAAGTAGCAAGCGGCAAAGTGCAAGATACGGCGCTGGTTAGCTGGCTACAAAACAACACCTACTACACTTGGTTAGGCACAAGCAGCAGCGCGAAACAGAACGGCGATAATGAAGTGATCTTCACTCGCACTGGCGCCAATGACCCGAGCTTTAACCTACGTAGCGAACCAGCATTCATTCTGCGCAGCAAGGGCGAATCGACACTATTTGCTTCTGTGCTAGAAACACACGGCTACTTCAACGAAGAGTTTGAACAATCAGTGAATGCGCGTGGTCAGGTGAAAGATATCCGCGTCGTGGGTTACAACGCCGTTGGCAGCATAGTAGAAATCACAACTGAAAAATCACTGGTTACTGTGATGATCAGCAATGTGCTAGGCGCTGACGACCAAACCCCACACCAAGTAGAATTGAACGGTAAAACCTACAGCTGGAATGGCTTCTACTCTCTAGAAGTGAACGCATTCGGGCAGGAGAAATAATAATGAGCTACCAAACCCAGTCTTACCAACCGCTATTAATGAACTTTGAAGAAGCGGCAGAACTAAGCAAAGCACTTGGCACGGATAGCCTATTAGGAAATGCATTAGCACGTGACATCAAACAAACTGACGCTTACATGGCCGAGGTGGGTATTGAAGTTCCAGGTCACGGCGAAGGCGGCGGTTACGAGCATAACCGCCACAAGCAAAACTACATCCACATTGATCTAGCGGGTCGCCTATTCCTTATCACTGGTGAACAAAAGTACCGCGATTACATCGTGGACATGCTAACGGCTTACGCGAAGGTATACCCGACGCTAGAAAGCAACACCAGCCGTGACTCTAACCCTCCGGGTAAGATCTTCCACCAAACTCTGAACGAGAACATGTGGATGCTATACGCGTCTTGTGCGTACAGCTGCATTTACCACACGTTGGAAGAAGAGCAAAAAACACTGATTGAAAACGACCTGTTCAAACAAATGATTGAACTGTTCGTAGTCACTTACGGTCACGACTTCGACATCGTACACAACCACGGTCTGTGGGCAGTAGCAGCAGTGGGTATCTGTGGTTACGCAATTAACGATCAAGATGCGGTAGACAAAGCGCTTTACGGCTTGAAACTGGACAAAGTCAGCGGCGGCTTCCTAGCTCAGTTAGACCAACTGTTCTCGCCAGACGGCTACTACATGGAAGGTCCTTACTACCACCGTTTCTCGCTGCGTCCAATCTACCTATTTGCAGAAGCGATTGAGCGTCGTCAGCCGGAGCTTGGTATTTACGAGTTCAACGACTCGGTCATCAAGACCACGTCTTACGCAGTATTTAAGACGGCATTCCCAGATGGTACTTTGCCAGCATTGAACGATTCATCGAAGACGATTTCGATTAACGATGAAGGCGTAATCATGGCAACGTCAGTATGTTTCCACCGTTACGAGCAGTCTGAAACGTTACTTGGCATGGCAGACCACCAGCAAGACGTTTGGGTTCATATCTCAGGCAAAACGTTGTCTGATGCGGTTGCAGCAACAGACAACATCAAACCGTTCAACTGGGGTAGCCTATTCGTGACTGACGGTCCAGAAGGCGAAAAAGGCGGCGTAAGCATTCTTCGTCACCGTGACGAACAAGACGACGACACCATGGCGCTTATCTGGTTTGGTCAACACGGCAGCGATCACCAATACCACTCAGCGCTAGACCACGGTCACTACGATGGTCTGCACCTGAGCGTATTTAACCGCGGTCATGAAGTGCTGCACGATTACGGCTTTGGTCGCTGGGTAAACGTTGAGCCTAAATTTGGCGGTCGTTACATTCCAGAGAACAAGTCTTACTGTAAGCAAACGGTCGCGCACAACACAGTAACGGTTGACCAAAAGACACAAAACGACTTCGACACAGCACTAGCAGAAACCAAGTTCGGTTCTAAGCACTTCTTCAAAGCTGATGACGAAAAACTGCAAGGCATGAGCGGTCGTATTTCTGGTTACTACAACGGTGTAGACATGCAGCGCAGCATCATTCTTGCTGAATTGCCAGAATTCGAAAAACCACTTGTGATTGATGTTTACCGAATCGAAGCAGATCAAGAGCACCAATACGACCTGCCAGTGCACTACTCTGGTCAAATCATCCGTACGGATTTTGAATACGATGTAGAAAGCACGCTACGCCCAATGGGCGAAGACAACGGCTACCAACATCTATGGAATGTGGGTTCAGGCCAAGTTGAAGACAGCTCGCTTGTTAGTTGGTTGCACGACAACAGCTACTACTCGCTAATCACAAGCGCAACAAACGGCGGCAAAGTGTTCTTCACTCGCACTGGCGCAAATGATCCAGACTTCAACTTGAAGAGCGAACCAGCACTGATCTTACGTCAATCTGGTCAGAACCACGTGTTTGCTTCTGTTCTAGAGACACACGGTTACTTCAACGAGTCTATTGAAGCATCGGTTGGCGCTCGTGGCCTAGTAGAGTCAGTAACCGTCGTTGGCAACAACGAAGTGGGCACCGTGATTCGCCTGCAAACCACAACAGGCAACGCTTACCACTTCGCTATCTGCAACCTAGACGAAGACAAACAGAACGCGGCACATCGCGTTGAGTTCGACGGTGTGACTTACACTTGGGAAGGCGCATTCGCACAAATTTAATCTTTAGCTAGTCACTAAAAATTAATGTAAAAATCGGGAACTAATTCAAAGCCGGACGTCATGTTCGGCTTTTTTTCGTCTTCATAAAACCGATCTTCGCTCACAATTATTCATATTGTATAGCTTGTAACCCTCTATTCTTGAAAGACTTTTCTAAGCTTTAATACCTACAAAGTGCTATCGCGCTTCCAAACCAAAGCAGCATGCTAAAGAATTACATTGCAAATAGTTGCGTAAGATCGCTAGTTAGCAGCAACCAAAATACAGAAGTTCGCTTTTCATCTTCATCTTTGTTCTATGGAGGAAGAACCAACGCTTATTTGTGTTATTAAAATACATGAAGCACAACTTACTTCTACAGGATTAGAAGATAAGCCATCGTTGAAAACCGTGGAGAACAACATGAAAAGCAAGTTAGTCAATATTGTCGGCAGTGCCGTTTTACTGAGCTCTTTTGCCGCACACAGTGCCGAAGTCAATCTCGTTAACCCAAGTTTTGAACAAGATTTTTCTGGATGGACAGAGGTGGATCCAACCGCAGTCTCCGGTGTTGCCTATGACGGCACAAAGTCAGCAAAATTCTCTGGCAGCGGTGCGCGTCTAGAGCAGTCAGTTCCTGTCACAAGCAATACCGAATACACTCTGAGCGCGTACGTGCTGGCAGATGCAAACATCGGCGTGGATTTTGGCAGCGACACCTTTAGCAAAACCGCATCAAACTCAGATTGGGCGCAAACCACCATTACCTTCAACTCTGGAGATGCAACGGAAATCACTGTGTTTGGTGAATACAGTGGCGCTGAAGGCCGTGTCGATCTCTTCAAACTCACATCTTCTGAAATCATTGATCCGCCGACCACTTCCCTGCCAGTCTTCGATCTCGACCCTACCCTGCCGCCATCAGGCAACTTCGACTTATTAGATTGGAAACTCGACCTGCCAGTTGATGATAACGGCAATGCGTCTGGCGATGCTCAAGAAGTGAAAGAAGACGAACTCTCTAGCGGCTTTGAGAACAGCGAGTTCTTCTACACTGGTGATGACGGCGGTTTGGTGTTCATCTCACCCGTCGAAGGCGCAACCACATCTGCAAATACCAAATACACACGTTCAGAAATGCGTGAAATGCTTCGTCGTGGCGACACCAGTATCTCAACCACAGGCATCACCAAAAACAACTGGGTATTCGCGAGCGCACCAAGCGATGATCAAAACAATTCTGGCGGTGTGGATGGCGTTCTAGAAGCAACATTAGCCATCAACGCGGTAACGACAACGGGTGATTCCAGCCAAGTGGGTCGCGTAATCGTCGGCCAGATCCACGCAAATAACGATGAACCAATCCGCCTCTACTACCGTTTATTGCCGGGCCACACCAAAGGTTCGCTTTACTTTGCCCATGAACCTAACGAAGACGCGTCATCAGATCCAGAGCAGTTCATTAATCTAATTGGTAGCTCAGCATCCAACGCTTCAGAACCTGAAGATGGCATCGCACTGAACGAGTTATTCTTCTACCGAATCGAAGTGCAAGGTAACCAACTTATCGTCACCATTAAGCGTGATGACCACGAAGACGTCACCGAAACGGTAGATATGACCACCAGTGGCTACGATGTTGGCGGCCAATACATGTACTTTAAAGCGGGCGTGTATAACCAAAACAACTCTGGTGACCCAACTGACTATGTTCAAGCAACGTTCTACTACCTAATCAACTCGCACGACGGGTATGAATTCCCGTAGTGAGTTCGACCAATAGTTGATTAAAGCAAATACGAAAAAGCCGGACATCACGTCCGGCTTTCTTTATTCAGTTTGATGTTAGCATTCATTTTAATGAAGAGGTCCCCGACAACACGCTCTCGTCTCATCCTCTTCAAGAGCGAGTTGGGGATCGCTATACACCTAAACTAGGAACGTGCGCTTAACTCCACACGTTCCAAATTCGCATCAATACTCTGGTCGCCTTTCAACCTTTCCCAAAGTTGACCTAACAAATCCAAGCTACGCTCACTTGGGTAGCGTTGCGTTGATTCCAACAATTGCCAATCGCCATCTTTGCCCTTCTCCGCAAAGATAAATTCAAAGGAAAGGTTGTTCGACATTCCTAAACGCAAGTCAGACACAATCAGTGCATCATCTTCTACTCGATAGTTCAGATAGTCATGGGAGAAAGCCTTGAGACCTTTCAAAGTCTCCGGCTTGTCTGCCAAAGGCCAACTGCCTAGCGGGTGTGAGACAAAATCAATACGCTCATCGCTATCGAGTACCGATGCCAAGCCTTCGTAATATTGACCATCATCCATCACCACCACTCGCCACAGGAAGGTATTAAACGGTGTTGGCGTAATCAGAACTTGTTGATTCGGTAAGTTCTGCGCCGCTAAGTTTTGCTCCACGCGAGATGCAATAATTTGCTGCGATGCGTAACCCCAACCGAGATAGAGCGTAGAGATAAGCACTACACTCTGACACCAACGTCCGCCGCGGGTTTTAGAAAACAGAGCCACACCAATCGCAAGCAATAAAGGCAGAGTGTAAAGCGGATCGATAATGAACACGTTCCGCAGCTCAAAATAGCCCTCAAATGGCCAAATCAACTGCGTGCCATACGTTGTCATTGCATCCAACAAAGTGTGGGTGACGAACACGCTCACGGTTAAAAAGAACACACGAGAAAGCGACCAAAACGTATCTGGTCGCCAGCGGCAATAGAGCCAAGCGATCAGCAAAGCAAAAGGAGGTAACACCAAGAGAGAATGCGTAAAGCCACGATGCTTGATTGTGTTTTGTACTGCGTCACCATAATCCAGAATCACATCCAGATCCGGCAAAGTGCCGAGCGCAGCACCCATCAGTAATACCTTCGCATTACAGCGCTTACCGGCGATCGCACCGGCGACAGTCGCCCCTAATGCAGCTTGTGTGATTGAATCCATATCCTGCTATCTATACCCATTCATGACAAAGATTGATTGAATCGAAAACTAAAACGCATTTCCATAAGTGTCAAACCACTCACTAGCTTTGACTCTCTTATTTACTTACTTTTACACATTGAGTGTCGATCAAATGTCTTGGATAGTTTGAGGACAAGTTACTTAAAAACGGCAGTCTCTGGGCGGGATATTTTCATGATCAATGCTTCACGTCTAAGCTCTAAAATCTCATCAATCAATTTCTCTTTTGCATTGATGCCAAAGTGCTGATCGTAGTTTTTCACTTTTTCGATTTCGTGTGGGTGTAAACGGTACACTTCTTCTTTTAAGCGGGCTTCAGCTTCGCTTTTAATAAAGCCTTGGTTTTGTAGCAACTTAATGATCACTTCATCGGCTGCGTTTACTACTCTTGCCATGATTCTCCAATCTACTGGTTACGTTGTTCGCCAAATGGTTTACTTGTTTCATCTGGCTTGGGCTTCTCATCTGGCATAGCCATTTAAGTCGCACAACTTATAACCCAAACATGACAGCTTTATTGCAGCCCAAGGTCATTTATTAGCAAAACATGAAATGCACCACATCGGTTCAACTGTCTGTTTTTCCTCACCATCATGGTTAGCGAATACCTACTTATTGTCTCGTGGATTCGTCCTCAAGCCTTGTCCTGCTTACCATTATCCCCTTTGTCGTTGATTGGCATACATCTCGCAACAGTCACTGCGCTTTTAATGGTTTTCGGTTGTTACACTCTATTGACAAGGGCTTGCTCGAATAAGTCAAAAACCATGGATTTTCAAACGATTCAATGGAGTGACTTATGAACAAAAACGCGATCCTTCTATCTTTACTTGGTACGGCTTTCTTCTCTTCTCACGCGACGGCAGACGTCACTGCTATCCGCTCTAGCCTATTACATTTCATCAATGATCCAGCCAAGGTTGAACACCTGCCTGATGCCTACCAGTACTTCGAAGACGGTTTGTTAGTGATTGAAGATGGACACATCAAAGCCATCACAGCGTTCAGTGAAAACGATTCGACACAGTACCAAGAGATTGTCGATCACAGGGGAAAACTCATCGTGCCTGGCTTTATCGACACACATATCCACTACCCACAAACACAAATGATCGCCGCCTATGGTGAGCAGCTGTTGGAGTGGCTAGAAACCTACACCTTTCCCACAGAAAAGCAGTTTGAAGACAAAGCTCACGCCAAAGCCATCTCCCAGTTTTTTATCAATGAACTACTGAAGAACGGCACCACCAGCGCATTAGTGTTTGGCACGGTGCACCCTCAATCTGTAGAAGCGTTGTTTGAGGAAGCGCTAGACAAGAACATGCGCATCATCGCGGGGAAAGTCATGATGGATCGCAACGCGCCAGACTACCTGCTCGACACACCTGAAACGGGTTACCAAGAAAGCAAAAACCTGATCAACAAATGGCATAACCAAGGGCGATTGCAATACGCCATTACGCCTCGCTTTGCGCCGACCTCAACGCCAGAACAGTTAGCGGCGGCCGGAAAGCTAAAAGCCGAGTATCCAGATGTGTATGTGCACACACACTTGTCAGAAAACAAAAACGAAATCGAATGGGTGAAATCACTCTTCCCGGATCGTGAAGGCTACTTCGATGTTTACGAGCACTATGGCTTGACTGGCAAACGCTCCATCTTCGCCCACGCTGTTCACCTTACTGATAAAGAGTGGAGTGCATTTCAGCGTACCGATTCCGTGATTTCTTTTTGTCCCACGTCCAACCTATTTCTCGGTAGTGGTCTGTTTGATTTAGAAAAAGCAGAACAAAAAGATGTACGTGTCGGTTTGGGGACAGACGTTGGCGCCGGCACCAGTTTCTCTCAGTTAGAATCTTTAAATGAGGCTTACAAAATCATGCAGTTACAAGGAAAGAAACTCTCTGCGTTTAAAGGCTTGTACTTAGCGACATTGGGCGGCGCGAAATCGCTGAGTCTCGATGACAAAATAGGTAATTTCGAAGCAGGTAAAGAGGCCGATTTTGTTGTCCTTAACTGGGCAGCAACAGATTTGCAGAAGTTGCGTTATCAGCATTCAAAAAGCTTAGAAGACAAGTTGTTTGCCTTGATGATGTTGGGTGACGAAAGAAACGTCGAAGCCACTTACATTGCAGGTGAGCTTGCGTATTCTACCGATGGCAAAGTCGCGACAAAGAGCAAAGTGAACGAACCAATCTAAGCAGATTAAGCCCTGCGCACAAACAGCAAAAAGCCGGACTCTGATGTCCGGCTTTATCGAATTTATCTTGGCGAAACGTTCTTTATTCGCCCTCAAATCCATCTAATTTATCTCTCCATAGGGCCATTTATTGTCTTAGTTATAAAACTTGATTCAGCCCTCACTTTTATAACCCATATCCTTATTAAAGTTAGATCCCTCGCACTATTCTCTTGATTCACAAGTGATCTGACCATCATTTAATCGTTTCGTACGTTTCGCAATCACTTGTCATACAATATCATTTCTTTTGCAAGTTCAGGTAAGAACATCAAAAGGAATCAATGATGAAAAGTCATGTTGAAATTGCCATGGATGCTGTCGAGTTAGTCAAGCCATCCATAGAACGATTATTCGAACGAACCAATCGAAAAGAACTTCATATCGTGGTGATGGATCCTAGAGTCAAACCGTGGGAAGCGTCTTTTACTGATGCCGTTCTCTATGAAACATCTCTGGGAAAACCACAAGAATGGACCATTCCATTTGATGAATTCGCAAGAAACAAAGCACAACAAGCGTGGCGCAACGGCCGCCCTAATATTCATAACCAAACCACCCAAACCTCTTCTCTACAAGAAAACGATTTACTGTTCTTCGGCTCATTTGTACATGGCGACGTCGTCGTTGCGTGTAGTGGTGTCGAGCAATGGTATGACATGCTCATAAGCGGCTGGATCGCCGTCGCGTTTGAGCAGCTCTGCATGAGCGAATATCAAAACAATAAAACAAACCACCCTACACAAGCATACAAAAACTAACGGAAACAAAAGGTCGATTATTATGAACAAGCTTCTTAAATCTCTACTTGTCGCCGCTGGCATCATGGTCTCTGCAACGGCTATTGCCGCGGATTATCCAACGAAAAACATCCGTCTTATTGTTCCGTTTGGTGCAGGCGGTGGTACAGACGCCGTCGGTCGAACTCTGGCTAACTCCGCAAAAGATGTACTAGGACAAAACATCGCCGTGATGAACCGCACTGGAGGCGCTGGCGCGGTAGGCATGAGCTTTGGTGCGCAGCAGCGTCCAGATGGGTACACGCTTACCGTTGTCACTCGTGAAATCGCTTCTCTCCCTCAAATGGGTTTAATGCGACATGATGCGAGCGACTTTAAACTGATTCGAATGGTTAACCTCGATCCTGCCGTGGTTTTGGTTCATAAAGACAGCCCTTTCAACACCATTAATGACCTGATCGCCGAAGCCAAAAAAGGCGAAGGTAAAGTGAAGTTTGCCTCGACTGCGGCGCCAAACTTCTACCTGATGGCATTAGAGCAAAACCAAGGAATCAAACTTAACGCCATTCCATACAACGGTGCATCGGAAGCAATTCCCGCAGTACTTGGTAAACACACAGACGTCACCATGGTAACGCCAGGAGAAGCCATTGCTCAGCTGCGTTCAGGTCAATTGAAAGCATTGGGCGTCATGTCAGACGAACGCATTGAATACATCGCCGATGTTCCAACATTGAAAGAGCAAGGTGTTGATGTTGTTACTGGTACATGGCGTGGTATTGGCGCACCAAAGAACACGCCAGATGAAGTTATTGAAACGCTGGGTAAAGCCTTTGATGAAGCGATGGCATCGGCAGAGTTCAAAGAGTTTATGGAAAAAGGCGCAATGACGATCCACAACATGGATGCAGAAGCGTTTACCAAGTTTGTTGATGAAGACAGCAAAGCACTCGCAAAACTAATTCAGTAAGTGATGTTCTAAGCGAAGAGCATCACCACGATGCTCTTCGTGTTGAGGAGAATCAGCATGAGTCAAAATAGCCTACAACAAAGCGGCTCACAGCCCACAGAACCTATTCAAAACCAACCCTCATCAAAACTGGATAGAGAGATCTTTTTCCCGCTTTTGATGATCGTCATTAGCAGCATCGTACTTGTGCTCATCAGCCAATTCGATGAACCACACTACCAAGACGCCAGCGTTAACGCCCAATTCTTTCCTAGCGCTATCGCAATTGCACAAATCGTCATTTGCATCGCTCTTATCGTTCAACGAAAGCTAAAAGCATCCATTCAACAGCCAGCCGTTCCCGTGTTTTCAAAAATGGCGATATTTGGCATCAGCTTTCTCGTGGCTTATGCGCTGCTGATTCATATCGTCGGTTATTTGATCGCAAGCTTAATCGCGTTCACCGCTTACTTGGTCTTTTTCAAAGTCAAAAAGCCGCTGTATTACCTTATCGCTTGGTGTTTTGTATTTGGGGTGTATTACCTATTTGGAGAGGTGTTTTACATCGCTCTACCCCAAGGCTTGTACTATTAAGGAGAGGCTATGTTTGAACACTTACTCAATGGCCTACTAACCGCATTTAGCCCAGAAGTATTGCCCATCTTAATTTTCGGCGTTGTCGGCGGAATCATCTTAGGCGCACTACCCGGACTGACGGCTACAATGGGCGTGGCGATTCTATTGCCTTTTACCTTTGGTATGGATTCCACACCGGCACTGGTGATGCTTATTGGCGTCTATATCGGTGGTATTTACGGAGGCTCAATTGCCGCCATTCTATTGAAGACACCGGGTACTCCGGCTTCAGCCGCGACGGTACTCGATGGACACACCTTAGCAGCAAAAGGACAAGCTGCTCGCGCGCTCAGTATTTCTGCGGTGGCCTCGTTTGTCGGCGGACTACTGAGCACGATTGTCTTAATTGCCATCTCCCCGCTTTTGGCAAACTTTGCACTGCGCTTTAACGCGCCTGAGTACTTTGCGCTCGCTCTGTTTGGCCTAACCATTATTGTTAGCGTTTCTTCTCAAAACATTTTGAAAGGTTTGTTGGCTGGTAGCATTGGTTTATTGGTGTCTACGGTTGGTCTTGACCCTATCAGTAGCGTTCCGCGCTTCACATTTGGAATGATGGATCTTTATAGCGGCATCAATGTTATTCCGGTGCTTATTGGCTTGTTTGCCTTGTCAGAAGCCATCAATCAGATCGAGAAGATCATCAATGAGAAGCATGCAGAAGTGCCAACGTTTGATCGTAAAATCCTAAGTAAGAAAGACCTTAAGACAATCCTGCCTACAGCGACTAAAAGCGGCCTGATTGGTACTGCGATTGGCTCTGTACCCGGCGCTGGTGCAGATGTCTCAGCTTTTGTTTGCTACAACGAAGCCAAACGTTCAGCGAAAAAACCGGAGGAGTTTGGTAAGGGGTCACTTCATGGATTGGCCGCAGCTGAATCCGGCAACAACGGCGTAACCGGTGGCTCATTAGTCCCTTTGCTCACACTAGGTGTTCCAGGTGATGCCGTTGCAGCAGTCTTGTTGGGCGCACTTATTGTGCAAGGTTTAACGCCTGGGCCTCTGTTGTTTAGCCAAAGTCCCGAGGTGGTTTATGGCGTCTTTAGCTCAATGTTGGTCGCTAATATCGTCATGCTGCTTGTTGGCTTACTTGGTATTCGTTTCTTCTGTCGCATCATCGAAGTTCCGAAAATACTGATGATTCCAATCATCATCTTCCTGTCCGTGGTTGGTGCTTATGCGATTAACAACTCCATGTTTGATGTCGGCATCGCTATCGCGTTCGGTTTATTGGGCTTCGCCCTCGGCAAGATGGACATTCCATCCTCGCCAATATTGTTGGCCATCATTCTAGGGCCAATGGCAGAAACCAACTTACGCAAAGCCTTGCTCATGTACGACAACTCATGGTCATTCTTGTATGAGCGACCAATCGCACTGGCCTTCGTGTTGCTCGCGATCTTCTCGGTTTACTCAACATTAAAGATGAAAAAGAAAGCGAAACCCCAAGCCACAACCTAGAAAAGGTTGCATAACGAATAACACACAGCAAAAAGCCGGACTCTGATGTCCGGCTTTGGTTTTATGAGGGTTTGATTTCGATGCGGCAAATTAGTAGAAGTACACCAACATCTCGACGTCATCCCCTTGCTGCTCTGCATTTAAAGAGAACTGGACATAGCCTTCTTCTGACACTGGGATTTGCAGGTATTCATTACTACCCCAGTAGTTTGATGCGTATTCGTGTTGCCCTACTGTTGGCCAATAAGCTTTGCTCGCATACAGGTCAACATTGCCATTGTCTGCACTCCCGTTTTTGTCGGTTAGCCATACTCGCACCTCCTGTACGCCTTGCGGTACATAAACCGCTGCGTAACGCTGTTGGTGCACCGTTAAGGTTTGCGCTTGGCCAGATTCCAATACCACTGGGGTTAAGTCATCTTGCTCTTGTGCTGGCGGGGTTGGGGTTTCTGTCACTAATGACGCCTGTAACGTCACGTCATTAAAGTCCGAACGGCCCGCAATGCTGATGTAGTAACGACCCGGCTTAATGTAACCCGATGGCTCCGGCTCAAACGTCACTAACTCGTTACTGCCATCGCCATATTGGCTGAACTCAAAGTCATAGTAATGGGCTTCTTTCTCAAAGCTCATGTACAAATCGGCATCGCCTTGACTATTGCCATGAATCGCCACGTCAAAGTGAGTTGTGTTCTCTGGCACATCCACATAGAACAGCTGCTCGCTGTATGCTGCGCCACTGAGCACCACACTTTGGTTTGCTACAAGCTGCGTTACTTGATCAGAAGGTTCTGTCGGCTCACCCGGATTTGGATCTGGGTTCGGATCAGGCTGCTGAGGGTCACTTGAGATTGAATCTAACCAACGGTCAAACTCGCCATTGTATTGCTCACCCAATAATTGAACCTGCTTTGCCCACTCAGCAAACTGACCAGAACGAGAAAGCGCCAGTAAGCTATCTACCTCTTGCGGATGCTCTTCCAACATAAAGCGAACCGCCAAGTAGCCCCAACGATAAACACGATTAGTATCGTGAGAGTAAGTGGTCGCCAACACGTCCGATAGGCTCATCTTGCCGTCAGCAATCAGCCCAATCGCTGCATCGTAACCTTGCTTGTAATGCATATACTCAGCAAAGCCCTCCAGCCACCAAACAATGTAACCATGTGCCAAGTTATCGCTGAATGAGCCATATTGGTTGAATCGTGCATCTAGGTAATGAGTGTATTCATGCTCTAGGTTGAGAATAGAAAGCGCCTCACCATTGTCATAACGGTAAGCGACAAAGCGCGCAACGTTGCCTGCTTGTGCTGGATTACCCTCAAGGTACTGACCGCCGTTATCTGTCGTGTTACCAAACAAGAAAGACGAGTAATCCACGTAGCTGCCGTTGCTCGCAAACACTGCGACTTCCACTCGCTCGTTGTTGTCGTCCGCAACAGGTTGACGCCCTGTGTTCGCCACTTGGTGGAAGTCGGCCTCTTTTGCGGCTAAAACCTCACAAGCTTCAATAGATTGGGCTTGGGTTAAATCTTGAGAACGAATGATGGCCGGACCATCACACTCATGACGATTCGGTAGCACGCGAGCCGCCAAATCACGCTTCGCTTGATCTAAATCCAGACCATTTAAACCCTCTGGCGCGAAGTAGCTCATCATCTCTACTGCGGCTAACCAAAGCTTATCGTGTTCACTACCAAGCGGGTTTTGTTCCATCACTTGTTGCATCACACGCAGCGCTTTCTCTTTGGTTGCTTGGTTTGGGCTGGCTAGTAAACGTCCGGTTTCGCGAACGGCGTTGTAAACCAAGAAGCTCGCATCCGTATCCAATGCCCAAGCATTATCACGAGCAAACGCCGCTAACGTATCAATGTGTTGCGTATGGCTTGCCATGTATTGGTAAAAATCATCTCGCGAAGCATGGCCAGCCATCGCACGGAAAAGGTTATTCAACCCATCGACCCACTGTGTATCTTGCGCCGTTTCACGATTGAAGTGACGTAGTGCCGTAAGTTGTGCTTCCATCGTTAGAGGAAGTTGCTTCACATTGTCGACCATCAACGTCAGGCTTTTCATCGCCCCTACTTGCTCGCGTCCTTGGTCTAACGCGTGTGGATTCGCTAAAAACGCATTAATCGACTGAGCAAAACGTTGGCCTAATGCCTGAGAAAAGTCCGGCTGTTGCGCGTTGTAACGAACGTAATAAGCCGCGCGGACAAACTCACCAAGGTTTTCGAGTTTGCGCGCTTGTTCTGCCTCACCACGGTAACTTGCAATGGCTTGGTTTAACGCAATCTGAATACGGCTTAAGCTCGCTTCACTGTAGATATCGTTCAGCGAATCAGCAGGTGCAGAGAACCAAGCACCATAGCAATGATGAGTCGCTTCAGAAACGGCTAAAGCAAGATCAGGCGCCTGTTGAAGATCAGGAATATCACACTGCTCTTGTGCGAATGAGAAACTGGAAACACTGGCAAGCATGCAAGCTAGCGCCAAGCGATGACGTGGGAATAGACGGGTATGAGACATAACAACACTCATTAATTAGTTATATGTTTGAGGGCGCTGTTATATTCCTTACAACAAACAAGGTGAATTGAGTTGCATAGGATTTATGAAGTTAGTTCAGAAATTAGATATTTAACTCTAATTTATAAACCAATTGCCAAATTTGCAGATTATCTCTCGCCGAAAACGTTACACAACTGATTGAAATATCAAAGATAAAGTCAGTTAACTAGAAAGAGAAAAGCCAGACATGTGTCTGGCTTTGACTCAGTTCAATATGCTAGATATCTATAAACTTACTTATTTCAAATTGAATCAAATCATCTTGTTTACTTAAATAGTCAAAGAAATCTGGTTTACACTCTACAATACCAAATTCATTGATATTAAGATTAGCTATCTGTCCATCCTTGTCTAATTTATTTATTAATGAGCCACTAATTCCCAACTTAACAAACTCTGAATTTGATTTATTGTCTGTACCATATATGTATAAGTCATATTCAGATTCATTGATCAGTCCAAGATCGAAAAGTACATTGACATAATCATTTAAATCATAAGAAACAAAATCACTCTCAATTTTAATTTTAACCAGCGCAATGTTTGCCATTTCCTTTCTTGTTTTAGTCGAGAGGTCTAGGTACAGATTATTACCATTACTTCCATCTCTTGAAAACTCACCATATGAGTCTCCGATAAAAAACAACCTTCCTTCTGGTTTATTTTTTATTGCTTGAAAGTAAGAAATATTTCCCGATATATGCTCTTTTAGTGTTAATCTGTGCAGATTATCTGTAAACATTTTATAAAAGCTTCTTGCCTTTTCATGCTTTAGACGTAAAATTTTTGGGTTTGATATACGACTTTCCAAGCCATCAATAAAGAATAGATATACCTTATCAATTACATGCGCACTATCCCAATCGTTATGTAACTGTACATAATTAATTCTATTTTTTAATAACTCAATAGCTTCATTCTTATTGTCATAGATAGATAATACCTCAGACTCTAATAGAATCTTTTTTACTCTATTAGGACCTTCATCATCACTATTAATTAAAAAGTCTTCTTTTTCCAAAACCTCAAAGTACTTTGATATCTTCTCTTCGATTTCCATGATCTTATTAAGGTCACCTTTATTCTTGTATTTTTCTAATTGATCACGTAGAGTCTCGATATCAAAGTTATAAAGCAATGGATTGTTCAGAGAATCACTAAAAACACTACTTTTTAGCATTTTAATTTTATTTTCCATCTTTACACCTTTGTTAAACTCATCAGAGTTAATAAAGTGAACATTTGGAACAAGTTTATCCAACGATCTCCTATCGATATCAAAAACCTCATTTAACCTATTAACACGACCAATTAAGTTAATTAATGATTTATGGTCTAGTGAACGAGCGTTAAGTATATACATATTGTCTACTGGCAAGTTCACTCCCTCAAGAATAACACTATTTGCCACAACATATTTTACTTCATTATTATTGGAAAATTTATATTCTAGATACTCTTTAATAAGATCAGGAAGTTTTCCATGAAGATAAACTAATCCTTTCTTTATATATTCTACGCAATAAAAATCCTTATGAACATTTTTAGACACAGTGTCAGACAATATATTCAAACTTTCTGAATCTAAGATTTCCAATTTATCAGATAAGCAAATTGATAGTTCTTCAACCTTCTTTGGCGCACGTAAATATAAGAAGTTTTTATTTTTACTACTATTGACAATATAATCCAAATAGCATGACTTATTGGTTAAATTAAAGAAGCAATCTAAAAATCTATTATATTGTCTAATATTACCATCTTTCTCATACTCATAAATATCAGCTTCTTTTATGTTATTTATTATCTTTCTCTCAAAGAAATCTTGGTTAGTATCTACTTTTAAGTTACTAGAATCTGAAATAAGTGGCGATAAGTAGTAATTAGTCGACTTTGTATTTCTCTTCCTATTTCTTCTAATTAATCTCGTTAGCAATATACTTCTTGCACCCTTATCAAAAAGGTTATGTGCTTCGTCAATAATCAACAAATCAAAAGATATGCTTTCATCTTTCAACAAACGCAATGCTCTCTCTTGAGTGAAAATTGCTATAAAATCATTAGATCCATCATACATCTCATCGTGGAATATGATATTCTTACCTGAAAAGTGTCTTTTAATTAACTTATAAGTTTGTATTAATAAAGATTTAGTTGGTACGATAATCGCAACTTTATTATATTTTTTGTTTTTAATTATTTCGACAATTAAGGAACTCTTACCAAACGATGTTGGAGCAATATAACAATTTTCTCTATTATCACTTTCTATCAAAACCTCACGAGACTGTTTTTGGTCATAGGTCTCTATGATTCCATTGTACTTAAATCTATTCAATTCTAAATCTAGCTTAAACTCCGTAGTGCTATCATTTGAAAAAAGCTTATTCTCAATAATGTACTTTGATATTGGATAGAACCCATAGTTTGTACTGACGTCTAATAGTGGTTCATAGTTATTGTTATTTAATGCACATTTCAAAACAATATAATAACCAAACTCAAAATATTGATTTTTCCTTTTGTCTCTAGAATAGTCCATTAGAAATATGATAGCGCAACTAAGAATAAACTCTAATTCCTTGTCATCTAGAGGAATGTTTACAGTCATTTTCTCTAAAACTGACACAAAGTAATCGTCTTTTTTTAGCCAAGTCAATGCATATGCCATTTATGACTCCAAGTATTTAAAGAAGTTGTTTAAACTGGTTTTTGTTATACAAATAGCAACAATGCTCAAAGCATTAAATTCATCAATAAAGTCACAGTCATTAAGAATCTCTAGGTTTTTTCCACTGTCCCAAAACGAATTAAGAAATATAGTTGAGCAAGGGATTACATTATAATCTTCAACCTTAGTGTATATTTCATTATCATACATATCTCTAAGTTCTCTAATTTTATCCCTTATACTTCTTTTACTCCCTACATCACAATGACTTGCATGATTGAATGCGTTTCTCCAGGGATTATTCTTTCCTTTTTCACTTTGGCCAGAAACATACTTAGTGATATCTGAAAATGCAGTTTTTAACTTTGACTTGTGAGATATTCCTTTAGAAAGGATACTGCCAGACTTACTTTCCACTAGATATATTTTAGAATCTCTTGTGAATACACCATCAAAACCTTTTTTAATTGAGTTCTCCTCTAAGTTGAGAAGTAGAAACTCTTGTTTATAATTTTCTTGATTTAGAAATAAATGAACAAAAAATTCTGCAACCGCTCCCATCTGAGTTCCTTCATTTTTTGTTTGAAGAAACATAAGAAATCTTTTTTTAACTAACTTCAAATCGCTAGGTGAATCGCCTTCACAAATAGATACAAAATGCTTATCCAATAATTTTTGCAACTCACCTTCAATAATATCCACATCAATAACATGCAGAAGTTTCTTTGGCGAAATACTTTTCGTTTCGGGGAGTAACATTCTATTCTCTCGTTATATTAAGTTGTTAGGCATATCAATACGGAAAGTTTAATTTTTAAAATAATGCTCACGGTGATACTGAAGAAACTTCTCTTCTATCTTGTGTTTCTTGTTCAGCGTTAACTGTCCGTCTAGGCCAATCAAACTGAAATCATCCGCGATTGAGAACACTCCGTTATCAAACATCACGTGATGGTTCGGGCATAAGCACAAAATATTTTCGACCACATCAGGGCCGCGATGCGGCTCACCCAACGGTTGAATGTGTGCAGCTTCTGCGTAGTACCCTGCTCCAGTATCAATGGCCAAACCGCATACTTGGCATTGGTATTGATGCCAGTCTTTTACCTGCTTTGCCTTTTTGTAGTCTCGGACGATCTTGTTGACCGTAACGGCTTGGCGAGACGTTACCTCATAACGTGCTTTGCTTGTGTCTTGTACCTCTGCCGCAGGTTCCGAATCAATTTGGACAAGTTTGTAACGCCATACTTTGAAGCCAGACAATCCACGCTCGCACCAATAGTCTTCAACGCGGTATAAACCCGCATATTGGTAACCTTTGGCTGGAGAATAATGGCTTTGGTGCTTATGACTTCGAGTAACGCGGACGGGCAAATCCTCCAGCTTGTTTCTAGCCAGAGCGAGGTTGGTGCGTTCTAATTTTTGATCGGCAATTTGTTTGTTGGTGTTTTCGTCGCGACCACCAGCTCCGGTATAGATAATGACGTTGCCAAAATCTTCGTCGTCTTCATAACCACCGGAAAGTACGATTGAGTCAGCGCCTTCTTTCGCGCCGCCACTGATACCAGCCTGCGTTGGAGGATGGATGCCTGATTTGGCTAACGCAGCTCGATTTTCGAACATGTCACCGACTTCAGTATCGGGTATGTGTCCAAAAACTCTCATAGTAAACCCTTGTATGTGTACTACTCAGTGGGAAAACGTGTCGAGAAAAGTGACGAATTTCCAACTGATACATACGCTAACGGTATCACAATCAATCAGGCTTATATGCGTGAAACCTTCTCATTTTTCACAAGAAGTTTTTATGGTGACAATCGTTTATTTTCATATAGATAGCGAGCAGCATCGGGTAAACAAAGTCGTTCAAATTGCAATTCAATCCGAACAAAGATCACAACTCGCTAACTATTTCTGCTGAGTGCCTTTCTGTCATCCATATTTAACGTGCTAGTCATATTTATAAATAAGAATTATTGCTCTAACACAACTTATGGATAAACAAGATGAAATTTTCGCAGTGGAGTCTTTTGCTAAGCGGTTTAGTGGCATTACCGAGCTTGGCAGATACGGACGTATACCTCACCAATAACTCAGACCAACCGTTAACCATTCAGGTGAAACACGAAGGCAGTGATTTACTGAAATACGGAGAAGAATGGCAGCAGCATGTACAAGTGCTTGGCCCTTGGGAAACCAAATCCGTACTGAGCTTTAATCGCTGGGAAGGCGTGAAATCTGGTCAGAACTATCGCTTTGAAACCGTGGTGTCTAACCCACAAGGTGAGAGCATCACGCTTAACCAAGTGATGGAAGGCCATTGGTATAACTCTACGATTGAATATGGCTTGTCTGCGGCGGATGTGGACTTAGCACTCAAAGACGATCGCAATATTCACCGCTCTCGTACCGATGCATTTGGCGACCGTACGTCAGAACTGGCGTTCAAATCTGCCAGCACAGCTCGTTATGATGATTTGTATTACACCATCACGCCGAACAAGGTGGATGAAGTCGTCGATACCGATGAGCAAAACCTGAAGCTAATGACTTATAACATCTGGGCACTGCCTGCGATTGCTTCTCACATTGGCGATCGTTACGAGCTCATTCCTGATTACGTCAAAGGTTACGATGTGCTGGCACTGCAAGAAGTGTTTGCCAGCGGTCGTGACGCGTTTTTACGTGAACTTGCAAAAGAATACCCATACCAGACTAAGATGCTGGATAAAGATGGTTTCAATATCTACGACGGCGGCGTGATCATTGTGAGCCGCTACCCTATCGTCAATCAGGCTCAATACGTCTTCCCAGATTGCTCAGGCACGGATTGTTTTGCCGATAAGGGCGTGAATTATGCGGAGATCATCAAAGGCGGTCAGGCTTACCATGTGTTCGCGACTCATACTGCGTCTTTTGATACGGATACGGCGCGTGAGTATCGTCAGCGCCAGTTCAAGCAGATGCGTACAATGGCTCAATCTCTAAATATCCCTACCAACGAGACTGTGGTCTACAGCGGTGACTTTAACGTGAACAAGCTGAAGTTCCCTGGTGACTACCAGCAGATGATTGCGAATTTAAGTGCGATAGAACCGCAGTACTCAGGTTATACCGCTTCGACCTTCGATCCTCGCATCAACAACTTTGCCGGAGAGGCTTTATCTGGTGGCGAGAATGTCGAGTATCTCGACTACGTGATGGTGAGTAATGAATATAGCGTGAAGTCGTTCAACGATAACCGTGTCGACGTTCTGCGCTCTACCGCAGAGAGTTTATGGAAACATTACAATCTGTCGGATCACTTCCCTGTTAGCGCTGTGATCAAACCATGAAGCGTATTGCGTTAGTTACTGTGTCGGCCGCTGTGGCGGGCACGATTTGGTTCTCAATGGCGGGTGATAAGCGTGAAAGCTTGTTGCCGTTTTCTTCTGTGATTGAAGGACGTGCTGAACAAGATACCAGTGGCCATTCTTCTTCATCAGTAAACCAAGCTGCCAGTAAAAAAGTCGTACCGAAAGCCAAAGATACCCCTTCTCCAATTAAAGCGATTGCTGGGCGTTTGAATGACGCCAAAGGTCGTGCATTAAAAGCCGAAATAGAGACGTTCTGGCATACGTGTATGTCTGACCATAACTGCGAATCTAAGCTGACCGAATTGGAAAGTTATATGTCGGGTGAGCGCTTTGCCTTATTGGCGAACTACCATCAGCTCAATAGTTTGTGGCAACAAAGTGTGGGTGATTTGTTGTTTGATGAGCAGCAACCACTCGCCTCTCGTGTTGCTCTTCTCAAAGCGGAAGCGAGAAAGATATGGGGTGAGCTGGCCGAAGTCATTTTTGCTGATGAATTTGCCCTTTACGATTTTAGTTTGCAGGCAGAACAGTTGGATTCGACTCCCGCTCAGGACTACGTGCAAGCCTTTGAGGATTTAGTTCAAGAGTGGCAAGGCAATGAAGAAACGTTGGGATTAGCCAGCGCGCAAGCAAAGTATGAGCGTGCGGTGGCGTTAATTCCGGATAACATAAGCCAAACAGAGCGTGAGGCTTTGATTGAAGAGCTTCAACAAGCTTACCTTTCAGAACAAGAGAGTGAAGAGATACACACTCGCGAACGACAAGTCGCCAAGCAAAAGCAGCAAGTGCGCGATTATCAGAGTGAGTTGCAGCAACTTGAGTCCAAACTAGCAATGCAAAGAGCGACTAGCCACGCGGTTTTATCGGACTCGGAATGGCAGCGTTATTACCAACAAGAGGTGGCGGATTTTCGTCGCAAGTTCTTTGAGGGTTGATGGCTTGTTTGTCTGAGCAATTGGAAATGAGAGATTCCCTACTCGCTCATTCTTCGCTCTAGGGAATGACGCTGTTTGGGGTCGTGATCGTAGGCAACAAATACGGCTTCCACTAACTCAAAACTTAAGCTGGGTCATTCCAGCAAGCCTAGGCGCGACTAGGAATCTGGTTTCGACGAGCTGTGAATTAGAGATAACACCAAGATTCAACAGCACTTGGTAAGTAGATTCTGAATTACACTCGTCCCTCGTTTTTCAGAATGACGGTATTAAGACATAAGTATGAAATGGGCTTCCCTCTCATTCATCTTCGCTTTAGGGAATGACGCTGTTTGGGGTCGTGATCGTAGGCAACAAATACGCCCTCCACTAACTCAAAGCTTAAATTGGGTCATTCCAGCAAGCCTAGGCGCGACTAGGAATCTGGTTTCAACGAGCTGTGAATTTGAGATAACACCAAGATTCAACAGCACTTGGTAAGTAGATTCTGAATTACACTCGTCCCTCGTTTTTCAGAATGACGGTATTTTGAGCATGAGTGTGAAATGAGCTTCCCTCTTATTCACCTTCGCTCTGGGAAATGGCGATGTTTGAGTTCATGGTCATCGATAGCAGATAAGTCCTCCGCTAACTCAAAACTTAAACTGGGTCATTCCAGCAAGCCTAGGCGCGACTAGGAATCTGGTTCCCGCGAATGCTTGATACAAGAAGGTCGCTCAATTGAAAGCGAGCGACCTTTTGTTATTCATTCTTTGCTGCAACTCAAGGGTTACAACACTCGTAAGCACTCTTCCGGAGGCAAACTCAAGAGCGTGTTAGCGAAGTTGATCTTCTCATCACGCCATTTCAATGCGGCTTCTCGGCTGTCTTGCGAATGTCGGTCGGCTTCAAAGTAGCTTTTTCTTGGTAGTCCGTTTGCTGGCGTCATCACCATAGATTGTTCATTCAAACGAATCGTAAATAGGAACTGACCACGTTGCCCAGTTTGCGCTGCTGGGTGGTGCAATGTGGTATCGCAGCAATATCGTTTATCACGTAGTGCGCGGCATGTGTATTCAAAGGCATCTTGAGCACCACGACCAGGGAACGCGGTATAAATACTGATGCCATCTCGTTGCAAAGACTGATTACCTGCCGCCAGTTGCACCGCGTATTGGAGCATCCTAAAGCCCAGAACCACGCCACCAATGCTGTTCAATCCACTGTATTGAATTGCGCCTTCTAAGCTCAGACGAAGTTTGTCTTCCCCTTCATAAAGAAAAAGATCAGGCGATGCCCAATCACTCTTTGGAATAAGCAGTTGAGTAATATCCGAGTGTTCCATGTTGGTCTCCGCAACAATGAGTGTATTTGAGACCACAAACATACCGTAATGAGAATTATTATCAATAAATTTAAGTCAGAAACGTTACTGTCAGAAAGATTTAAGGTTCAGCTTGAAAGGACTTAAAGCAGCAGACGCCCGTTTGGTCTTGGGTCACTTTACATTCGTTCACCAAAATACTTTTGAGCTCTATTCGGGCTCGACGTAAACGCGCCTTCACAGCTGGCAGGCTAAGCTGGTGTTTCTCTGCGTAGGCTTTTTGTGCCATGCCGTTGAGGTCACATTGCTCTATCACATCTCGCTCTTGCTCGGTAAGTTTCACTAATACTTTTGGAAGACAACGTTGAAGTTGAACCATCGCGGGAGAGATTTCTGTTGGCGTGACAAACTCTTCGATTTCTACCGATTGGATTTTTCGTCTTAGTTGGTCGACAAGGTGGTTTCTGGTCATCTTAAACAACCATGGTTTGCCGTCCTGCAATGTACAGAAACGCTCGCTGTTCTCCATGGCTTTCAGAAACACTTCTTGCATGATGTCTTCCGCTTCATGCGGATTTTGGGTTTGTTTTAGTAGCCAACCATAAAGGCTCGGTTCTGCATGATTCCACGCATTCATCAAACATTTCATTCTTGAATCTCAATAGTCGTCGCGCGTGCTCATTCAAACAATCCGCACGCGCGACGAGATCTCGTTACCTTTACGCTACAACATCTTCTTTGAGCAAATCGCGAACCAGATCAACAGATGGCACCGAACCTGTGTGTTTCAACTCACCATTAATCGCGACACCCGGTGTGCTCATAATGCCCGCTTTCATGATGGCTTCTAAACTGGTGACTTTCTCAATGCTGACTTGTTGCCCTAGCTCTTGCGCAACCTCGGCAATACGTTCTGCGGTGACGATGCAGTTCTTACAACCTGAACCATAAACTTGAATGCTTTTCATATCAGACTCCTGTGAGCACTTGCTCTGCTGTGATTAATAGAAGATGTTAAACAACCAACCCGTGATGGAAATTGCCACCAGCAAGTAACCCGCGATCGCGCCAAGTAATCGGTATTGCATGACTTGTTTGAGCATCATGAACTCTGGCAAGCTCACGGCGACCGCTCCCATGCAAAACGCAAGCGTGGTTCCCAGTGGCATACCTTTGTCTATCAACGACGCCATGATTGGCACGATGCCCGTTGCGTTGGTGTAAATCGGAATGGCACTGAGCGTGGCAAGTGGTACCGTCCACCATTGTCCGTGTGCGAGGTTTTGCTCGAACCAATCTGCCGGAACAAAACCATGAATAAACGCACCGATACCCACCCCAACAAAGACCCAAATCCAAATGCGCTTGAAGATGGTGCTGGTTTCGTTCACGGCAAATTCGTGGCGTTGTTGCAACGTCATTGGCGGAGACTCAATCGCCGTTTGAGGCAGCGCATCTAGCTCATTGGCTTTTTGATATGCCTCGGCGAGGAAAGGTTGTAACCAACGGTGAGCTTTAAAAGCATCTAGAACAAAGCCTGCAAAAATGCCCAGCAACATCCCAATGACGACGTACATGATGGTGAATTTCAGACCGAGGACACTGCCAAGCATGATGACCACCACCTCGTTGATCAGAGGCGAGGTAATGAGAAATGCGATGGTCACACCAATAGGAATGCGTGCGGAGACAAACCCCATGAACAGAGGAATAGAGCTGCACGAGCAAAATGGGGTAATCGCACCAAATAGAGAGCCAAGAAAGTAACCCACACCACGGTGCTTGCCTTGTAGATATTGGCGAACTTTGTCCACACTCAAGCTGGCTCTCAGTGCGGAGATAACGTAAATCAACACAACCAGTAAGACTAGGATCTTACTTGTGTCTTCAATAAAGAAATGAACACCTTTTGCCATTGAAGTGCTGGCTTCCAAGTTGAAAATGGAATACGTCAGCCAGTCGGCAAAATGGGTAAAAACGTCCAACATAGTGGCACCCTCTAAACGATTTACCTCTAACACGTTTGAGGTCGCAAAAGGATGCACACTTTTTTGAATTATTTTTTGGCCGTGATTTGCAGGCTCGATTTCAGAACAGATTCAAACCAAACATACCTTTCACATCAAATAGCACTTGCTCGGTTTTCTCACGTGAACGTTGGCTGCCTTGTTTTAAGATTTCGATAAGTTGTGCTTTGTCATCTAAGAACATGGCGCGTTTTTCTCGGATTGGACGAAGCATCTCTTGCAGACACTCTTCCAACACTTTCTTGGTTGTTCCGTCACCCAGTCCACCACGACGATAATGCGCTTTTAACTCTTCCACATAAGCTTTATCAGTATGGAACGCATCAAGGTAAGTGAACACGATATTGCCTTCCACTTGGCCTGGGTCTTCAATACGTAGGTGGTTTGGATCGGTGTACATGGATTTCACCGCTGCGCTGATCTCTTTCTTTGTCGCTCCAAGGTTGATGGCGTTACCCATGCTTTTCGACATTTTGTTTTTGCCATCCGTGCTTGGCAGACGCGGCGCGTCACTGAGCAGTGGACGACACTCTTTCAAAATGGTTTCCCCGCCCAGATGGTTTATCTTTCTCACGATTTCATTGGTTTGCTCTAGCATTGGCAATTGGTCATCACCAACGGGAACAAGTGTCGCGTGAAAGCCGGTAATGTCGGCCGCTTGGGATATTGGGTAAGTCAAAAATCCAGCCGGAATGGAACGCTCAAACCCTTTGCTTTGGATTTCGTTTTTCACCGTCGGGTTACGCTCCAAGCGTGCGATAGAAACCAAGTTGCTGTAGTACATGGTTAGCTCAGCAAGCGCCGGAACTTGAGACTGCAAACAGATGGTGGTTTGAATTGGGTCGATGCCAACAGCAAGGTAATCAGCAACGACGTTCAAGATATTGGAAGAGACCTTGGAAGGATTGTGCGCGTTATCGGTTAAGCCCTGCATATCGGCAACGAGAATGGTTTGATCGTGCTGAGTTTGTAGCGCAACACGCTGTTGTAGTGAACCGACGTAATGACCTAAATGCAGAGGGCCAGTGGCTCGGTCGCCAGTGAGAATGACTTCGCGTTGTTGAGTGTTTTGTGTGGTGTTCATAACTTATCTCCGAATAAAAATAGATCGCTACTGGAGATAAAAAGACATGACACTCTTAGCTACCGTCCAGCAGCGTAAGAATGTAAAGATTCCGCGCCGCTCTAATTAGAGCGCCACCAGAAGAAGTTTGATGAAGGTGTGAATGTCGTTTTCATGCTTTTAAAACTAACAAGGAGCAGAGCTGAAAACAACCCTACTCCTTGTACAATTTGATTTTTCAGTGTTGGCACGCTTTGCCAGCACGGCATCAAATCTGGATATACATGGCGATGACCAGTGCAGCACCAAATAGGCTACCCGATACAAACGCACACAATACCGCTTTATTCTGTTTGCTTCTCATCCTTTACTTCTCGACTTTAGAGCACGTAGAGCAACGCTGATTGCTCCGCTCTGATACTAAGTTGAACAGTGATAAATCCTTTCCGGTGAATCGATACGCCAAACAATCTTCGGTTCACTCTGTTGCACACAGCGTTACGATTTTTGGCGAAAACTTAAACCACTTAGTCCAAGAAGTGTGATGACGTTAGAACAAGTTCAATGAAAGCCGACAAGGTTTACAGAGACGTGTCTATTAAAAACGGCCAGATTTGTTGTGCAAAACTGTCGAGATTCAAAAGGACTAGCAACCGGATGTCACCGTTTCAAAGCTCGGTTCTGAGCCTTCTCCCGATGCTTGGGTGTAAAGGAAATAGCATTGACCGTTCTCTAATGCATCGGCGTTTTGAGCAAAACCAATGTAGAGTTTGTTCTTGCCCGGCGCTTCTGGATCAGACACCACTAAATCCCCATCGAGATTCACCATTTCTTCAACCGAAACGTTGTCTAAGTGCCCCCAAACCATCAAAGGTTCGCCATCGTCCTGCGCACCATTTTTATTCAAATCTAAAAAGGTATTGTCTGTTGCCGTGGAGCCAATCGATACGCCATAACCAAGCTGATACTTGGCATTAGCAATTTGGTTTGCGTTCACCACAGCGCCTCTCACGCCTTCAATCACTGCCGCTCTCGCATCGCCCTGAATATTCAAAAAACGTGGCGCGGCCGTCACGGCTAATATCCCAAGAATCACGATAACCACGACTAATTCAATTAAGGTGAAACCCTTTGCTGTTCTCATTTAAAAACCCTGTATTTGTTGCTTAGGGCACATGTTAGAGCGGTGAAATGAGATTACTATTGGTCAACATTGGATTGGGAAATCTTACGTCGGGTTCGAGAACAATCTGACAAAGTGCCGAGGGATTAGCGACACTTTGAGGTTCATTTTCTCGCACGAGACTAAGCTTGCGAAAACCATCCTCTTCATCCTTTATCTTCGAAAAGAATTACTGAGATCCAACGTCAATATTGAGCATTAAATACGGTTAAGTTATTGAAGAATGACACTGATCATCTTTTGAACAAAATCCCGAAATATAACGTAAAACCGCAAGGGCGAAATACGCAACCTGTAACTAAACTTTGGGAACACTAACCCCAGTTAGGGAGCAAGAGATGAGCGACAAAAACAATCACTCCAAATGTCCTGTCATGCATGGAGCGAATACCAACCAACAGGCAGCTGAATTCAATTGGTGGCCGAAAACCCTCAACCTCGACATTCTTCATCAACACGACCAAAAAACCGACCCAATGGGCGCGGATTTTAACTATGCCGATGCTTTTAACTCTCTCGATTTAGAGGAAGTAAAAAAAGACCTAAAAGATCTGATGACCGACAGCCAAGATTGGTGGCCAGCGGACTGGGGTCATTACGGTGGCTTGATGATTCGTATGGCGTGGCACTCTGCAGGGACTTATAGAATTGCAGATGGTCGTGGTGGCGCAAGCCGAGGTAACCAACGTTTTGCTCCACTCAACAGTTGGCCAGATAACGGCAACCTAGATAAAGCACGTCGCCTACTTTGGCCAATCAAAAGAAAATACGGCAACAAATTGTCTTGGGCCGATTTGATGATTCTCGCTGGTAACATGGCTTATGAATCCATGGGCTTTAAGACGTTTGGTTTTGCTGGTGGTCGTGAAGACATTTGGCATCCTGAAAAAGACATTTACTGGGGCGCAGAAAAAGAGTGGTTGCAACCAAGTGGCGGCGAGAACAATCGTTACTCTGGTGAACGCGATCTAGAAAACCCACTTGCAGCCGTAATGATGGGTTTGATTTACGTAAATCCTGAAGGGGTCGATGGCAAACCTGACCCAATCAAAACTGCACACGATATGCGTGTCACCTTTGCGCGCATGGCAATGAACGATGAAGAAACCGTAGCGCTCACCGCAGGTGGTCACACTGTGGGTAAAGCACACGGTAATGGCGATGCTTCCCTACTCGGCCCTGAACCGGAAGGCGCAGAAATCGAAGACCAAGGCTTTGGTTGGCTGAACAAAACCTCTCGCGGCATAGGACGTGATACCGTCACCAGTGGCGTGGAAGGAGCGTGGACCACTAACCCAACCAAATGGGATAACGGCTACTTCCATTTATTGTTCACGTACGACTGGTGGGTTACTAAGAGCCCAGCGGGTGCTGCTCAGTGGGAGCCAGTGAACATCAAAGAAGAAGACATGCCAGTGGATGTGGAAGACCCAAGCATCCGTCGCAACCCAATGATGACCGATGCGGATATGGCGCTTAAGTTTGATCCGGAATACCGCAAGATTGCAGAGCGTTTCCGTGATGATCCTAAGTACTTCGAAGATTGTTTCGCCCGCGCTTGGTTTAAACTGACTCACCGCGATCTAGGCCCTAAATCTCGTTACCTCGGCCCTGATGTGCCAGCAGAAGACTTGATTTGGCAAGATCCCGTACCACCTGTCTCTTACCACCTATCTGAAGAGAACATCGATGCGCTCAAGATGGCGATTCTCAATAGTGAATTGAGCATTGCCGAGTTGGTTTCTACCGCTTGGGACAGCGCTCGTACTTACCGTGGTTCTGACCGTCGCGGCGGTGCCAATGGCGCACGTATTCGTCTTGCTCCGCAAAAAGATTGGGTGGGCAACGAGCCAGAAAGATTGCAGAAAGTATTGAGCGTGCTCGACGATATTCGCACCACACACAACTCGCCAATTAGCATGGCGGATTTGATTGTGCTTGCGGGTGGTGTAGGTATCGAGAAAGCGGCATCCAACGCAGGTATGAATGTCTCTGTACCATTTAGCCAAGGACGTGGAGATGCGACGGACGCCATGACCGATGCCGATTCGTTCGATGTGCTTGAACCAATTCACGATGGCTTCCGCAACTGGCTGAAATCCGATTACGTCGTAACGGCCGAAGAGCTGTTATTGGAAAGAAGCCAATTGATGCAACTGACCGCTGTCGAGATGACGGTGCTCATTGGTGGTATGCGTGTTCTTGGCACCAATTATGGTGGTACAAGCCAAGGTGTATTCACCGATAACGTCGGCGCACTGACCAACGATTTCTTCGTTAACCTCACTGATATGAGCTACACATGGCATCCAACCGGTGATAACGAGTACGAAATCCGCGAACGCGCTTCTGGCCAAACCAAATGGACAGCGTCTCGTGTCGACTTGGTGTTCGGTTCCAACTCAGTACTGCGCTCTTACGCTGAGGTTTACGCTCAGGACGACAACAAAGAGAAGTTTGTCCAAGACTTTGTCGCAGCTTGGGTGAAAGTGATGAACAACGATCGCTTCGATCTATAACACTTTCCCAGACGCAGACAAACATAGATACCGATAAACATAGACACCAAAAAACTTAGCAACCAACTAAAAATCCCTACCACGTGGTAGGGATTTTTTTAGCAAGGTGTCTAATTTCGGGCTTATTTGCCGTTTAACTTCAAGACAGAGAAGGCCGCACTGCTGTAATCGCCGTTCTTCTTATCCGTCTCGAAATCTCCCGTTCCTTCACAGCCTGTCGCCCAGAAGTTTTCGCCAGTTTTCACGCTGCATTGTCCGTAAGCGCCCGCTTTAAAGTAGAACCACTCGTTCGCATAACCTTTCGCGAAGTCTTTCTTATCCACTTTTCCATAGGCGTCGACGTTATTGCTCAAGTCGAGTTCATACTTCACGGTTGGGTGGCCTTCGGCTTCGAACGCGAGCTGCATAATGTTACCTTCGACTTTAACGCTGTAGCTGAACTCTTCACCAAGTGCGATGCCTTTGTCTCCCGGTTCGGCGTTGCTTTCCCATGTATTACCCCATACCGGATAAGCGATGTCTGTGCGATCAGGATCCGCTTTCGCGAGGTTGCGTTCGTATGTCCAGAACACCGATCCCATCTTATGGTTAGGCCATTTCTTGTAGAAGATTTTTAGTGGTTCATTGCCGTGTCCAAACCCTGTGTTCGCCTCTAACTGAGCCGGATCTTTGCCTGCATGAATCTGCCCTACCACGACGGAATACGCTGGGTATTTTTCTGGGTTCTTAGAGCGCGTAGCAACGTGGTTTACTTTTAATGTCGCTTCTAATGTTCCTCCTACTGCGCTGAATGATTCCGCTTGAGGGTGCGCGGCAATCGCCCAGTTGTTTTCTGGTGCTTTCACACTGATATCGACATCAGTGCCTCGACCCATTTGGCGCAGCTCAGAACGCGCGTTTGTAGAGCCCTTTGTTGTCACCGCCATGTTCGGCACTTCAAAGACCATATTGTCGTTTTCATCTAAGAAGAAAAATTGGTGATGTGAGTAACTGAGCATCGCCACCCCTTCGATTTCATCCGCTCGACCGTTGTTGTCTTTGTCCATTGGCAAGGTGATTTTCCAGTTCATCATGTCGAACTTATCCGCAGGCACTGGATGAGGTGTCTGATTGTGGGCCAAAGCGGTCATTGGTAGCGTAGTAAGTAACGCGGCAGCGAGGAGATTCTTGTTCAGTCTTTTGTTATTACACATGGGTTTGGACTTCCTTATTTATGTATTATTGTCGTACATATTAATTGTTAATCCAGAGATTAAACCGAACAGAAAATCGGGTGTGTAAAATCGCTCACAGTTTGATCATTGCAAGTTCTACTTGGATCAAACTTTAAGAAAAAGTGATAGATAAAAGCAGGTTATTTAAACCAAACACTCAGCAGTAAACTATAGAGACAAAAAAGCCCTCATCATTGAGGGCTCTTTACTAGACGAAAAATCAAAATAAAAACGACAAATTAATCATACATAAGCCTCTCAGCTTTCTTGAGATCAAACTCGTTGAGTGATTTACGCGCCAAGTGCCTAAATGGCAGTGCTTTCACTATTTCTTCAAATGGCATAACGGCGAACGCCCAAAAGAAAGAGAGATCCCAATGCAGAATGATCAATGCACACAATGGGATGGACACAATCCACTGACCAGTGAAGTTGATCTTAAAGACTTCTGTGGTCTTGCCCAACGCACGTAACACGTGACCGTGTACCGTGTTATAGCCACGAACAATCGGCAGAAAGACGTATAACGGCGCGATAGAAGCAAGGGCAACGTAAGTGCTTGGATCTAGATCTGGGTATAAATCCGGTAGAACAAAACTTAAGGCTAAGAAGAACGCCGCCGAGACAAATGAGATCATCACAGCCATGTCGATGCTGATATCAACATTCTTACGCAGTTCATCCATTTGTCGTGAACCAATCGCTTGGCTGATCGTGATCGCCGACGAGTGTGCCCAAGCCGTGATGAACTGAGTCCCTGCTTTGATCCAAGGCATCACGATGGTCATAGCTACGTACGCGTTCAATGTCAGCTGTGAGTACAACAACATGTAGATAGTCGCGCCGGTTTGCAACATGGTCACGTTCGCTGCAACGGGGAATATCTCTTTAAAGTGATTTAGCGTGTTGGCCTTCAGTGACGCATCTAGGTTCTTAATCGACAAGACGATGGAATCATCCCATCGAATACAAAGAGTTAGGTACAGCAATCGAATGGTGATGGCGATTAAACTGCCTGCTGCCGCGCCTTGCACACCAATCCCCTCAAAACCAGCAAAGCCATGAATCAACACGTACGACATTGCCATGTTGACGGGCAGCTCAATCAAGTAACCTTTGAACGGCACTTTGGTTCGGCCAAGCGCATTAAATAAAGCAATCATGACTTGCGTAATCGCGTTGAAGATGATGATGAACTTGGCCACAGCGAGGTAACGTTCGGTCTCTGCATAAAGGGCAACGTTGTCGGTCAACTTACTGATCAACGCTTTGTCGAAGGCGGTAATCAGTGTCCAAAACACAACCGCGACCAAAACGTTGATAATTAAGCCCGCCCAGAAACCTTTGTTCAGCGACAGGTGTTGCCCAGATCCAACTGCTCGGCTGAGTACCAACTGTGAGCCGTTCGCCAACGCCATTTGGATACCTAAAACAAAGGAGACGATGGTGGTAGCAATACCCATGGCAGCAAGGGAAACTTCACCGAGTGGTGAGACAAGGAAGGTGTCGATCATTAACATCGACTGCATTAATAATGCGTTCAAGGCCAACGGCCAAGCAAGGGACAGATTTTTTCTTATATAGGGTTGGGAAGACATGGTAGACCTTTCGGAGTTGTCACAAGCGCAACTAGCAAGCCAGCCGTTGCCGCTAAACGTTGGCCTTGCCCTATCCTTTCACCGTTAGAGCAAAGCCAAATACACGTTGATTCATCAACCGTTGACGACCTGAGCCAGTTTTTGGTTTTCGTCGTTAAGCAATGTATGCGACGCGATACGAGCTTGGTCTCCATTCCCCGCCATAATGGCATCGTAAATCGCGCTATGCTCTTCAATACAGAATCGACCGCCTTCAGCTGAGTGATCGATAAACTGCTTGAAGATGGTCGACAAAATATTGCTAAACGGAATGTAGAATTGATTGCCTGTTGCAAGGAATATTGTCTGGTGGAACAGGTGGTCGTTGACCGTCCAATCGTCATAATCGAAACGATTGGCTGCCATGGTCATACGCTGAAAAATAACCGACAACTCTTTGCGTTGCTCTGCTGTTGCGTTATTCGCCGCTAAGGCACAGGCCTCTGGTTCAATCGCTTTACGCAACCCCAAAAACTGAGCCAGAAACGGCTCGGTATCTTCTAAATCTTGAATCCACTCCAAGAGTTGAGGGTCGAGAAAATGCCAATGGTTGCGCGCACGAATGGTCGTCCCCACCTTTGGCTTTGACTCGATTAGCCCTTTTGCTGAGAGCAGTTTGGTTGACTCGCGTAATGCTGTGCGACTCACGCCAAACGCGTCACAGAGATCCATCTCATTGGGTAGCTTTTCATTTTGGTTTAGCTCACCTGACAGTATTTTGCGGGCGATTTGTCTGGCAACTTGCACATGGATCTTGCGGTGTGAATCCTCCACAAGAGAAAACTTTGCCATTTGACGCTCCTTATAATTATGCTTCCAGTGCCGTGGCACTTGGTAAATGATCAAAAAAAGCCAGACGAAGCTGGCTTTTTGAGGTCAGTGTATTCGTCTGAAACGAAATAAGTCAGCGCTTATGGCGCCATTTGTCCGCCGTTTACATCCAGCACTTGGCCAGTGATGTAACCAGAACATGCATGTGAAGCGAAGAAAGCAAACGTTGGTGCCACTTCTTCGATTCGACCGAAGCGACCCATAGGGATACCGCTTGCGATTGCTGCTTTCAACTCGTCAGATTTACCATCGTGGAATGCTGTGTCGATAGTGCCTGGAGAAACGATGTTGAAACGGATGTTGTCTTTAGTGAACTCTTTCACCCAGTTACGATGAATGTCGTGTAACCACGCTTTTGATGCTGCGTAGATACCAGCACCAACACCGCCGCCTTCACGAGCTGCGATAGAGCCAGTGCTGATCACACATGCTGTCTCACCAGACTCCGCTGCAGATGCACGTAGGTGCGGAATTGAGTATTTGGTTGTCATCAACGCAGAACGAGCGTTCAGATCCATCACGCGGTTGTAGAACTCATCATCGATGTTTTCTAGGTTTTCACGACCGCCAAGACCACCAGCGTTGTTGATTAGCACGTCCATGCCACCGAAATGATCGGTAAATTCCTTAACCAGTTTTTCGCAATCTGCGGTCACCATAAGGTTCGCTTGGAAAAACTTAACATCGCCACCAAGTGCGGTTAGCTCAGTCACTGCTGCATCTGCGTCAGGACCGGTTTGATGACTGTTAATGCCGATTTTAGCGCCGTATTTTGCGAACACGCGTGCCGCCGCTAGGCCCATACCTGACGTAGAACCAGTGATAAGTACGCGCTTACCTTTCAAATCGTTAAACATGACGGTTTACCTATGTTAGTTATTCGTGCTTTCGAAATAAATCATACAATAAGATCTTTCGGTCGCAAGCGTATTTGCGCCCAATTGAGCGAGATCCGGCAAAATTCGTCAGTTTTGCGTTGCATTTGTGGTTTGGGTCACAACAAGTAGGATTTTACAGCTATTATTTGTATGAATAATTTAACAACTTGATAGCGATAAAAACGATATTGAAGAAGCGGTCAAGTCAACGCAATCATTGATTGTGTCTAGTGAAAACACGCGTTATGTGAACCTTCTTATATTACGTTCACATCTGCTTGGTGGGTGGGGACAAGAGTGCTATAGTACGGCTTAAATAATACATATTTAGTAATTAAGTGAAGATTATGTCTGGCGAATTTCATTCTATCTCAGGCTCTAAGCGAAGCCTTCATGTGCAAGTAGCGCGTGAAATCGCACGTGGTATTTTGTCTGGTAAGCTTCCTCAGGGCTCTATCCTACCTGGCGAAATGGTTCTTTGTGAGCAATTTGGCATCAGCCGTACTGCACTACGTGAAGCAGTGAAATTGCTAACTTCGAAAGGTCTACTTGAGTCGCGTCCTAAAGTTGGTACTCGCGTCATCAACCGCGCTTACTGGAACTTCTTAGATCCTCAGCTGATTGAATGGATGGACGGTCTTGCAGATACTGACCAGTTCTGTGGCCAATTCCTTGGTTTACGCCGTGCGATCGAGCCAGAGGCATGTGCACTTGCTGCTATCCACGCGACTGCGGAACAACGTATTGAATTATCTGAAACTTTCCAACAGATGGTCGACGTTGCAGAGGCGGAAGAGTTTGATCATGAAAAATGGATGGAAGTGGACACTCGCTTCCACAGCCTGATTTTCAATGCAACAGGTAACGACTTCTACCTACCATTCGGCAATATTCTGACGACGATGTTCGTTAACTTTATTGCGCACTCTTCGGAAGAAGGCAGCACTTGTATCAAAGAACACCGTCAGATTTACGATGCAATCATGGCAGGTAACTCTGACAAAGCGCGCCAAGCATCAGCGAATCACTTATTAGACTCTAAGCACCGCTTAGCGCCAGTAAAATAAGTTCAGCGGCAAACCATTGAAAGCACGCGTCCTTCGCGTGCTTTTTTGTCTCTACTCCCCCTCTTGCTTTAGCCAGAATCCTCTCTATCCCCACAAAAAACTTCTAATCCAGTGATACTTTGATTAAATTTGGATATATAATAATACAAATTAACTTTATTAAAGTGCTGTGTTATGACTGAATCTTTGCTGCCAAACATCCTGCAATTTATTGGGCAAGTCGACCCATTCGACAAGATCCCAAAACCCGCTTTACGTGAACTCGCATCGCACGTGCAGATTACTTACCTGGGCAAAGGTGAAGTCATTGACCAATGCGTGACAGGCCAAGAAAAGTCACTCTACATCATACGTACTGGCTCCATGGAGCAAAGAAAGTCTGATGGTGTGCTACGTGCGAAACTAGGACCAGAAGACATCTTTGGCTTCACCTTTCTTGGCAGCCAAATCGACAGCACTAAAGGCTACCGTGCCATTGCGATTGAGAACTCACTGGTTTATGTGATTCCCAACTCGGCGCTTAAAAAACTGTTCGAAACCCACCCTGAATGTGCAGAACACTTTGCTTCTCAAGCGCAAGTTCGTTTGAAATCCGCGCTGGATGTGGTGTGGTCAAACAAAGAGAAAGGCTTGTTCATTCGCCGCGTTGGTGAGGTTGCCAGCGGTCGCGTTGCAGTGGTGACTTCCGACCAGTCGATTCAAACCGTTGCAAACGAGATGCTAACCAAATGCTCGCCATGCGCCGTGGTTTACGAGAACGACAAAATTGTAGGCTTGATTACCGACCGCGATATGACCAAGCGCGTTATCGCACAAGGGGTAAGTACTGACCGCCCTATTTCTGAAGTGATGACCCACGATCCGCAAACCATCAAACCGGATGATCTCGTCTTGCATGCCGCATCGATGATGATGCAGCACAATATTCGCAACCTGCCATTAGTGGAAAACAACAAGGTCGTCGGCGTACTGACTACGACACACCTTGTGCAAAACCACCGTGTGCAAGCCATCTTCTTGATCGAGAAAATCAAATACGCAGGCAGCGTGAAATCCCTGTCGAGCTTTACCCCAGAGCGTCAAGCGATCTTTGAAGCTTTGGTGGATGGGCACGTTTCACCGGAAGTCATCGGTAAAGTGATGACGATGATCATGGATGCCTACACGCGCCGTTTGATTCAAATCGCGATTGATAAGCTTGGTCCACCTCCATGTAAGTTCTCATGGATTGTGGCAGGCTCTCACGCTCGTAACGAAGTCCACATGTTGTCGGATCAAGACAGCGCGATTGTCCTTGCTGACCACGCGACAGAGAACGACCGAATTTACTTCAAGCACCTTGCTATGATCGTCAGTAACGGCCTTGCGAGCTGTGATTACCCTTTGTGTCCTGGCAAATTTATGGCTGCAACGCCAAAGTGGTGCCAACCTCTAAGCGTCTGGAAGAAGTACTACAAGAAATGGGTTGCCAACCCAGAATACGAGCGCTTACTAAACATCAGCGTGTTCTTAGAAATTCGTACCCTTTACGGCAATAAAGATTACGAGAGCATCTTGCGAGATGAACTGCATACTAACATTCGCAGCAACCGTGAGTTCCTCTCCATGCTAGTGAACGATGCGGTGAACACCAATCCCCCGTTGGGCATCTTCAACAGTTTGGTTTTGGAGAAGTCGGGTGAGAACAAGAAGACGCTCGATGTGAAGAAATACGCCATCAATCTGATCATCGATTTGGCGCGCATTTACGGTTTGGCGGTTGAGTGTGATTTAACGGCTACCGACGAGCGTTTTAAAGCCGCGAATGAAGCGGGCGTATTAAGTGAAGATGCATACAAGAACATCCTTAACGCGTACCAGTTCATCTTGTCGTTCCGTTTTGGTCATCAGTTAGAAGCGCTAAAACGTGGTGAAGAGCCAAATAACCACATCGACCCAAATACGTTCGGTAGCTTTGAACGCCAGCACCTGAAAGACGCCTTCCGTATTATTGCTGACTTGCAAGAAGCGGCGAAAGTGCGTTTTGGGAGCCGTTAATGAAGCGAATCCTAGAACACTTTCATCCTTGCTCGCGTCTGAATCGAAAGCGCGAGCAATACGTGAAACAGACTACCATGCCAGAGCACATCAAAGCGCTGATTCAAACGCCACGTCTGGAAGCAACGCAATTCGCACAAGACGCCAACTACATTGTGCTGGATTTGGAAACGACCGGCTTAGACAGTGAAGAAGACTTGATTTTGTCGATCGGTTGGGTAGACATTGCGAATGGCAAAGTGGATCTGGCCACCAGCCAACACATGTACATCAATAGTGATTCGCAAATTAAGCCAGAAACCGCGGTGATCAACCATATTACGCCGCAAATGCTGTCCGAAGGCGTTTCAATCCATGATGCCATGCGAGCGTTTTTCCATGCTGCCAAAGGCAAGATCTTGGTCGCTCACGCTTGTGTGGTCGAAACCCAGTTCATCAATCAGTATCTACATCGTGTGTTTAAACTCAGCGAACCGCCTTTGGTTTGGCTCGACACCATGTGCATTGAAAAACATCTACAGAAAGCGATTAATCCTCGTGACGAAATTGATGTCACTCTCTCTGGCACTCGCGCTCGTTATGGCTTGCCTGAGTACAACGGACACAATGCGCTAGCGGATGCGGTTGCGACGGCAGAGTTGTTGTTGGCACAAAAAACTCGCATTACTCCTCAAGGAAAAACCACCATCGGTACCCTTTATCGATTGAGTCTTTAACTCTCTAGCCATTCCAATATGAAAAAATCTGATGTCTCTAGCGCCATCTTCCTTTTGGTGGCGGCGAACTTGGTCGCGTCCCTTTCCGACGTGTCCCTCAAAATGCTTAATGGCGAAGTACCCACTTTTCAATACGTCTTTATTCGCCAATTAATCAGTCTGGTGTTGCTGTTACCTCTTTGGCTTCGTTTGGATAAACGAGAACGTCAAATGGGATGCGATTGGATCACCTTCTGGCGCGCGCAATTGATTCTGATAGGCAGTGCCAGCGCTATGGTAGCGATCACGCATCTGCCATTGGCGACAGCGAATGCGATTTTCTATGTCGGTCCACTATTGGTGCTGCCGCTCTCGGTTATCTTCCTTAAAGAAAAGCCCTCCAAAGGAAAGATTTTTGGTACTTTGATTGGCTTTGGTGGCGTCTTAATTGTGCTTCGTCCTGAACATTTTCATTGGGCCGCGATCATTGCTCTCGGCAGTGCGCTTGCCATCGGTGTGGGCAACATCCTTATTCGCCGTATGCCACAAGAGCAGCCTTTGGTGTGCACCTTGTTTTGGACAACGTTAATGACATTACCAGTCGCTTTATTGCTCGCCTACCCTCAATGGCAAGCCATTACATGGCAACACCTAATGTGGATTGTGGCGATTAACTTGTTTGTACTTGCTTACCACGCCTTGGTGGTCAAAGCGTTTAAGCGTGCACCAGCAAGCCAGATTGCATTGGCTGAGTATTCCGGACTGGCGTTTGTAACACTGTTTGGCGTGATGTGGTTTGATGAAATACCCGACCTGTTTACCGCGCTCGGGATCATCCTGATTGTGCTGCCGATGATGCCGCTCAATTGGCAACGTTTATTGGGGAACAAGCGCCGAGCACCAGCAGCGCAAGAAGTGTCTTAATCGTCTCAAGCAATGCAATAAATACCCAAGAGGAGCACAGCGCTCCTCTTTTTTATTGTGCTTAAGCTATCTTGCGAATGTCTTTGCCGATGACCACTACCTCGTTAGTAATAGAGCTTAATGGTTTCGAGTTTGTATGGCGGATGAAGGTAAGGTTCGAGTTCGCTACGACGATTGTTGAGTCTCTCTAGCAGCTTGTAGGCAATAAAGTAATGGTTAATGTTGCTGACATAGCGTATCGGTTCTAGTCCGATGTATTGCCGCGTCACCACTTCCACATTGCCGAACCAAACATTGGGATCATACCCTTTTTCTTTGGCGATTCTTCTCATCTTCCTCATGTTACCCGGCCCTGCATTGTAAGCGGCAAGACAGAAGTAAATGATGTCGTTGTCGCTGATGTTGTCATCGTTAAAGAAGTACTTTCGAAGATAATGCATGTACTTCAAACCAGCGTGAATATTGGGTTCTTTCTCGTAGATATTGGAAATGTTGATGGCTCTATCTCTCGCCGTAGTCGGCAAGATCTGCATGATGCCCACCGCCCCTTTGTGAGAAATGACGTTTTGGTTCAATCCGGATTCTTGAAAGCCCTGAGCCAGCATCAACAGGTGGTTGAATTGATACTCCTGAGAATACGCGTAGAAGATATCTAACAATTCTTTAGAACGAACTGCATTGTCTCGGTTAAGGAACTTTCTCAACCATTTGTCGTTTTCGAGATACCTTTCATTGACCACATTGCCGAACAAAGTTCCTATGCGCACTTCCTTGATGAACTTGTTCACTGCCTCTTCTAGCTGAGGCGAATCTTGTCGTATTCCCCAGCCAATCTGGGCATTTTCTCTGATGGTGATTTGATTATGGAATGCCACGCCGGGAAAGATATTCCCCCACATCCCCGTCTTGTGGCGGTCGAGCACGGTGATATCGATAATGCCCGCACTGACCATTTCTAAGACCTCATAATCTTGCATGATCTCATCAAGAAATAAGATATTAATCAGCGGTTTGTTTTGTATCGTGAAGTAGTTATTTACCTTGGTTAGGCTCTTATGGTAACTCGAGCTTTCTCTCACCCAAACATCCAGTCCACTCAAATCATCCACGGTTTTGATGTCTGAGTATCTGGTGTTGGTAACAATGATTTCTGAGACGTTTTCTCTCACCGGATCGCTAAATGCAATCTGCTCTTTACGCTCATTGGTAATGGTTAGATTCGCGATAATGACGTCACCATAACCGGCAATCAATTTGGGGATGAGTTCGTTTCTTGCGACCGGAATAACCTGAATGTTGATCGCCTTTTTGTTCTTCCTTAAATAGCGTTCAAATTCATAAATAAGCTCAGAGATAATGCCTTTCGGCCTACCATTTTGGATGTAATAAAAACCCAGATCAGCAGACACCAAAATACGAACGGCTTTCTTTTCCTTTAGGGTATCTAAATCCCCCACGTAGGGATCAGACTTTAAAGGAGAGAGTTCCAATGCGGCACTGGTATGAGAGAAAGACCAAAGACACAGGACGATGCAAAGTATTTTACCCACCATGAGCTTATCCGTTCGCCAAATCATTAATGACAATTTTAGCAATAAAAGCTCACTGGCATGTCTTAGGTCTGAGCCTGACCTTGTTCGAAAACAAAAATAGCCCGCTTCGGGGGCGGGCTATTGGAAAGAATCTTAATTTATTTGTGGCTTGGATTAGAAGCTGTACGTCACACCAACACGGCTACGTAGCTGACGTGATGAGCTGTCATCACAAGAGCTGTTACATTGAACGTTACCGAATTCTACGTATGGACGCCAATCCCAACCTTTCTCTTTGTAGCCTAGTTTAAAGTTGTAGTCCCATTCGTACTTACCATCGCGGTTACCTAGCTTCCACTCATCGCTGAAGAAATCTTCTTTGTAGTTTGCTTCAAAACCAAATTGCCAAGCGTTCCAGTTGTAATCGATGTTACCCGTGATTTTACTCGCGTTCAGTGAATCATGTTGTTTACCGTCTAGACCTGTTGATGTTTTACCAGATGCGTAGTTGCGGAACTCGTGACGGTAGCGAAGCTTGGTTGTGATACCAGAATCGAATTTGTATTGAACACGAACCTGAGGTTTGTACGTTACGGCTTCGTCACCAAAGGTAATTGGCATCGATGTGGTTACACGCCAGTTATTATCAAATTTGAAGTGGTAGCCGTATTCGAATTCGCTATCACCACGCTGAAGCTCGCTCAAGTTGCCAGTGTGCTTCATCTCGACGCCGTAGTAATGGTTACCTGTGCTGCCACCAATTTTGATACGACCTGCCCACTGCTCTGAATCGTGTTTGTATTCTTCACGGAAGTCTAGTGACGCGGCTGAAATGCTACCTGCAAAAAGGGTTGTCGCGATCGCTAAAGCAATTTGTTTTTTAGAAGTCATAGTAATGTTCCACTGTAAATAAATTGTATTTCAAAGTGGCGACGCGCATACACGCCGCCCTTTTTAGGGTTTTATTGTTTTGGGTAAAGCAATTCGATATCGCGCTGAGCCCAAACTTCTGCCAAGTTCTTCTTCACTGTGAAGCGGCTAAAGTCAGTTTCGGTTGCCAGTTTCACCCACTCAGGTTTCTCCATCGCCACACCTGCTTTTAGGTAAATCGGTGTCATGCGCTCTACGCGGCGTGGATTGTCTTTCGCGGTGTATGGCCAGTCAGACGCAGGATCTTGATAAGTCGCCATTAGCTGAATACCTTGCGCTAATGAGCCACCTTTCTTGTTTTGGTAGTGCCATAGGTCGATGCCCACTTTGTCGCCGATTTGAGCGATGCCGACCAATGGATCTAAACTGAAGTAGTGGTAGTGGTATGCACGAGTACGTTCGATTTCATGAGGCTGAGAGCCGTCTTTTTCGAACTGAGTGTCTACGCGCATCTTGCCTTTTTGAACCATCTGTTTTGCGAGAGGCTCATTACCTAAGAAGTAAGCAATACTGGCGACTTGGAAGTCATACCAAGTGCCGTGGTTGTTTGCCGCAGCAGCTTCGCCTTTCGGGCCACCTGATAGGTCGTCAACAATCAACCAATCTAGGTATTCGCCGTACCATTGCGTGATTTGCTGTTCGTCTTTATCCGTCCAAGCAGGAGAAAGTGAAAGGATGGCGATCGAATCCAGCATGCGATCGGCCAGAGTACGTGTATCAATAATGCCGCCACGACGACCTTCTGCACGACCAGGTACGCCCTGACCGTAATTCACGTTCGGGTTCATCTTAGTTTCATCATTCATGAACCAAGTACGAACGTATTCGATACCTTGTTTTGCGTATTTCTCGTCTTGGCTGAAGTAATAAGCCAATGCCAATGCACGAACAGAACGAGTGAAGTGACCAATACGTTTAGAATCTGTTTCAGCTGTTTTGGAGGCTGGGTTGGTTTTGCCATCGTGACGAACCCAAGGAAGGCCATCTTCTTTCGATTCATCTGGCCACCAGTACGGGCTGATGCTCATGTAATCGTTTTTGCTACCACTTGGTGGCGTCATACCTTTCGCTGTTACCGTGAACGGGCCATCTTTCATCGCCAGTTCTGCTTCTTCAATAAGACGGTCGTACGCGTCTTTCATTGAATCGCTCGCTTTATCTGACTGTAAAACAGCGCGGTTTTGTTCAAGCGTTGCTTCATCAAGGAACACAAAGTCTGCAGCAAGAGTGTTAGCACTGAAAAGAATGGCGCTGAGGCAGGTTGCTAGATGTAGAGGTCGTAGGGGTTTCATTATTATCGGCCTTATATCTTGAGTTAAAATACTACAAATATAGTACCCAGCCGATTTTGAGCGTTCTGTGAATTAGATCTAATTGTATGATTTATCCACGCTATCAAACTTTGTTACAACCACCAAAGTTTACATTAACTTATTGATATTAAATATATTACCAACATTTACGGCTCATTAATTGTCTTAATATTTAGGCTAAAAATGTGCTCTACCGCATATTTTTGTACCAAATGAGTTCATTTTTATTTGTCATACAATATAATCATTTCAAGTTTTTGAGACACAGAACATCAAATTGCTATTGACGCGTACTTTTTCGCTCTGTCCTTTTCTACATAGAGTCCAATAACAGGTTAAGCATCGCTTGGTTATAGAGATGAAATGAGAAAGGCCGAGGCTATATAAGCAGAGGTCACTTATGTCAGGCTGAGACATAAGTGGGTAGAAGAATTAAGTAAGTAGAAGAAATAGCAATAGCAACAGAAGCAAAGTACAGCGAACAAGATGGATGCGACCAGTGAAACTTTCGACATTGAAGAATACTGTTTTGTCATCCCTACTCGCTGTTGCTCAAGTCTTGATGGTTCTAAGCAGCTTGTTATTGCTTCCAACGGTTGTGGTTCTCATTGGACTTAAGTGGCTGTAGCAGTTTGTCTTTTGTAACAGACAGTTATAGAGAAAAATCAACAGCCTGGTTTCGCTATCAATAGGTAGCAAGCCAAGGAAAACGCTTAACTGGTTATGACTAATTGAGTTTTTAGGAGTAGTTACTTAAGTGGGAAATGTTTAATACCAATCGGCATAAGTAAAGCGCCGAGATCGATCAGACGAGTATGATGACTTGTGTCGATTGGTATAGTTGCTCCCATATCATAACAACACTTTACAGAGCCTAGCTTTGTTGAACCTTGCAATGATTGTCGAAGATCTTACAGCGTAACGTGCTTAGCAGCGATGAGAGATATACCCCTCGAGTATCTTTCAGCTACATCCAGAACCTCGTTTCACTGTTCTATTGCAATCCAACAGAGCCCTTGGCTCAGACGGTATCAATACCGTTTTTCGCCCACGCATTACAGGCATGTCGTGGGCGTTTTTTTACCTGAAATAGTCATACAAATCTGACAATACTTCACACCTTCTTACGCCGTTATAACCCTTATTAACTAAGGCTATAAACGCTATTGAACCAATCGAGTGCACGCCAAAGTCATTGATAAGTTTTCGTGATATTGACTTGGTGCACCCTTCCCCTTTTGAGTGCAATGTCAATATCCGATCATGATCACTTGTATGATTATTGAAATGACCCATTCCGGATCATTCGTCACGCTTTTGAGTTATTGTACTACAAATAAGCAAACTGATAGTTAGTATTGCCTCAAGACATTAAATAACGATCAAAAGGTCTAAAGATGGAACTCAATACCCTTATTGTAGGCATCTACTTTCTATTCTTAATTGCAATAGGTTGGATGTTCAGAACGTTTACCAATACGACTAGTGACTATTTCCGAGGCGGCGGCAACATGCTTTGGTGGATGGTTGGTGCAACGGCCTTCATGACGCAGTTCTCTGCATGGACGTTTACTGGTGCTGCTGGTAAAGCTTATAACGATGGTTTCGCGGTTGCGGTTATCTTCCTAGCAAACGCATTCGGTTACTTCATGAACTTTGCTTATTTCGCACCAAAGTTCCGCCAGCTACGTGTAGTAACGGTAATTGAAGCGATTCGTATGCGTTTCGGCACCACGAACGAACAAGTCTTTACTTGGTCTTCCATGCCAAACAGTGTGGTATCTGCTGGTGTTTGGTTGAATGCACTGGCGATCATCGCTTCTGGTATTTTCGGCTTTGATATGACAGCAACCATCTGGATTACCGGTTTGGTGGTACTGATGATGTCAGTGACGGGTGGCTCTTGGGCAGTTATCGCGTCTGACTTCATGCAAATGGTGATCATCATGGCGGTAACAGTTACTTGTGCAGTTGTTGCGATCGTTCAAGGCGGCGGCATTACTGAAGTAATCAGTAACTTCCCTGTCGCAGAAGGCGGTTCTTTCGTCTCTGGTAACAACCTGAACTACCTAAGCATCTTTAGCATTTGGGCGTTCTTCATCTTTGTTAAGCAGTTCTCGATTACCAACAACATGTTGAACTCTTACCGCTACCTTGCAGCAAAAGACTCGAAAAACGCGAAGAAAGCGGCATTGCTAGCATGTGTTCTAATGCTAGGCGGTGTATTCATTTGGTTCATGCCTTCTTGGTACATTGCTGGTCAAGGCGTAGACCTATCAGCGGCTTACCCAGATGCAGGCAGCAAAGCAGGCGACTTCGCTTACCTTTACTTCGTACAAGAGTACATGCCAGCGGGTATGGTTGGACTTCTCGTAGCAGCAATGTTTGCCGCGACCATGTCTTCAATGGACTCAGGTCTAAACCGCAACTCTGGTATCTTCGTTAAAAACTTCTACGAACCAGTGATTCGCCGTGGCCAAGCATCAGAGAAAGAGCTGGTAACGGTATCGAAAATTACGTCAACGGTATTTGGTCTTGCCATCATCCTGGTTGCGCAATTCATCAACTCACTAAAAGGCCTGAGCCTGTTCGACACCATGATGTACGTTGGTGCCTTGATCGGCTTCCCAATGACAATCCCTGCATTCCTAGGCTTCTTTATTAAGAAAACGCCAGACTGGGCTGGTTGGGGCACGCTGATTGTCGGTGGTCTTGTCTCTTACGTTGTTGGTTTTGTTATCACTGCTGACATGGTTTCTTCAGCATTCGGTCTTGAACAGCTTACAGGCCGTGAATGGTCAGACGTTAAAGTCGCGATTGGTCTAGTTGGCCACATTACGCTAACGGGTGGCTTCTTCGTTCTATCAACGCTGTTCTACAAGCCTCTAACTGAGAAACGTCAGGCAGACGTAGATAAGTTCTTCGACAATCTATCGACACCACTTGTTGCTGAATCTGCAGAACAGAAAGTTCTTGATAACAAGCAACGTCAAATGCTTGGCAAACTTATCGCAGTCGCTGGTGTAGGCGTAATGCTGATGGCGCTACTACCAAACCCAATGTGGGGACGCTTAGTCTTCATCTTGTGTGGTGCCATTGTTGGTGGCGTTGGTCTACTACTTGTTAAAGCGGTTGACGACAACGGTACTCAAACCCAACAAGCGGTAACCGAAAGCTAAATCTACCTTATGAAGCGGTTGTACACAGCCGCTTCATTCTTCCCTTATCACTCAGGTCTATTTGTTTACTTTTTTGTTAAGTCCGTTGCGGTTGAGACATTAAATAACCAGCGAATTTAACAAAGAAATAATCATACAAAATAAGCAAAATGTATAACCAAAGTTTCTTGTTGAAACGATAAGCGAATGTAATTAACGGGGTTCCATACTGACAAAAATCATCATAAGTTATTGAATAATCGATTTTAAGTTCACAACCATCAGTTCGTGCAGATAGAAGCAGAAGAATGTACTGGGTCAAGCAGATTTCCAGTATTAATCACCTCATCACACAATTGAATTATTGTAGTACAAATAAATAATCAAACGGATAATATATCTGGCAGAAATCAATGACTATGAGAAGGTCGAAAAATGGAACTCAATACCCTGATTGTTGGCATCTATTTCCTATTCCTCATTGCGATAGGCTGGATGTTTAGAACATTTACAAGTACCACCAGTGACTACTTCCGCGGGGGCGGCAACATGCTGTGGTGGATGGTAGGCGCAACGGCGTTTATGACCCAGTTCAGTGCTTGGACCTTTACTGGTGCGGCCGGTAAAGCGTACACCGATGGCTTCGCTGTAGCGACTATCTTCTTAGCGAATGCGTTCGGTTACTTAATGAACTACCTGTACTTCGCACCGAAATTCCGCCAGCTGCGCGTTATCACGCCGATTGATGCGATTCGCATGCGCTTTGGTCGCTTTAACGAGCAAGTATTCACTTGGTCTGGCATGCCAAGCAGTGTGATTTCTGCGGGTATCTGGTTGAATGGTTTGGCGATCATCGCATCGGGCATTTTCGGCTTCGATATGACAACCACCATTTGGATCACGGGTTTAGTGGTACTGATGATGTCCGTAACGGGCGGCTCTTGGGCGGTTATCGCATCTGACTTTATGCAGATGGTCATCATCATGGCAGTAACGGTGACGTGTGCAGTGGTTGCGGTCGTAAAAGGCGGCGGTATTACAGAAATCATTGCGAACTTCCCTGTTCAAGAAAACGGGTCTTTCGTAACCGGTAACAACCTGAACTACCTCAGTATTTTTGGTATCTGGGCAGTGTTCATTTTCTTAAAGCAGTTCTCTATCAACAACAACATGTTGAACTGTCACCGTTACCTAGCGGCAAAAGACTCTAAGAACGCAAAGAAAGCTGCACTACTTGCGTGTGTACTAATGACAGTGGGCGTATTGATTTGGTTTACCCCTTCTTGGTTCATTGCAAGCCAAGGTGTCGACCTATCGGCGCACTACCCAGATGCAGGTTCAAAAGCAGGTGATTTTGCTTACTTGTACTTTGTTGAGAAATACATGCCAGCTGGCATGGTTGGTCTGCTGATTTCAGCGATGTTTGCAGCGACGATGTCGTCAATGGACTCAGGTTTGAACCGTAACTCAGGCATCTTCGTGATGAACTTCTACTTGCCGATTCTGCGCCCGAACGCGACAGAAAAAGAGCTGATGATCGTATCGAAAATCACCTCTACCTTCTTCGGCATCGCGATCATCTTGATTGCCCTGTTCATCAACTCGCTAAAAGGTCTGAGCCTGTTCGACACCATGATGTACGTTGGCGCGTTGATTGGTTTCCCAATGACGATTCCTGCGTTCTGTGGCTTCTTCATCAAGAGAACACCGGACTGGGCTGGCTGGGGCACATTGGTGGTAGGTGGCATCGTGTCTTACACGGTTGGTTTTGTCATCACACCGGAAATGATTCAAAACTGGTTTGATCTTCAGCCTCTAACAGGTCGTGAATGGTCAGATCTAAAAGTTGCGGTTGGTTTGATTGGTCACTTGGTGTTTACCGCAGGCTTCTTTGCTCTATCGACACTGTTCTACAAACCGCTTGAAGAGAAACGCCAACAAGACGTTGACCGCTTCTTCAATAACTTAGCAACACCGTTGGTTTCTGACTCAACGGAACAGAAAAAACTGGATAACAAACAACGCCAAATGTTGGGTTCGTTGATTGCGGTGTCTGGTGTGGGTGTGATGGCGATGTTCTTACTGCCTAACCCATTCTGGGGACGCATGATTTTCGTGTTCTGTGGTGTGATTGTTCTTGGCGTCGGCGTGGCGCTGATGAGAGCAGTCGATGGCAACGCAGAGCGCGCTTCTGAGGGGGCTCCAATAACGGAGAACTCATAACGAGAAACAAGCGGTTGAGTATTCAACCGCTTTTTGTGCTTCTACAAAGAGATACATTATGAAAAAAACAATGCTTGCTGGCGTGGTTGCCGCGTCCATTTCTGCCCTAACCCTAGTAGGTTGTAACACTTCACCTTCTCAAACTACGGAAGCTGCGGCTCCCGCTGTTGTTGAAACCGCAGTGAATGACATCACTCGCGATTACTTGCTTGCTACGGATCGCTTAAACACAGTAGATGGCAGCGCACTTGAAGCGCAATCAGCAGACGCTGTGCAAGCATTGAAACAACAGATGGAGAATGCCGAAGGCGGTACAACAATCACGATTCCTGCGGGTAAATACGCAGATCTTGATATCGTCACGGTAAAAACCAACGACATTACCATCAAGGCGGAGCAACCTGGCAGCGTTTGGCTGACGGGTTTGGCTCAGCTTCGCCTTGAAGGTAACAACATCACTGTCGACGGTTTGGTATTTACCGAAGGCGGCCCTGCTGAACGTTTCGGTGGCGTGCGTATGATGGGTAACAACAACACTTTGCAAAACTCTACGTTCTACTACTTCAACCACGCTTACGAATACCAACCGGACGAACGTCGCTCTGAATACCCGAAATACTTGTGGGTTTCACTTTGGGGTAAAGATGGCAAGGTGATCAATAACCGTTTTGAAGGTAAGCAAAAGCGCGGCACCTTAATTGGCGTACAAAAAGACGACACACCAGATAACCACCTTATTGCTAACAACATTTTCTTGGACCAAAAACCAAACCAGTTCAATGAATTCGATATCAAAGAAGCGATTCGCTACAACGGCAACAGCTGGGAAGCGATTCGAATTGGTGACTCTAAATCTTCTCAATGGGCATCAAACTCTAAGTTCACCAACAACCTGATGATTGATATGGATGGTGAGCGTGAGCTGATTTCGATTAAGTCAGGCGGCAATGAAATCTCTGGCAACACCATCTTTGAAAGTGCCTCTCTGATTTCTCTTCGTCACGGTAAAGCGAACGTGGTGAAAGACAACGTGATTCTAGGTAATGAAAAACTGCTGACTGGCGGTATGCGTATTTACGATGAAGACCACGTGATTGAGAACAACTACATCACTGGCACACGCGGTCGTGATGGCAAGATTGAAGGCAATGCGGATCTACGCGGCGGCATCGTGATCAATACCGGCATAATTGATGTAGCAAACGGCGAGAAGCTAGACCAAGCAGTGAAAGGCAAAGAGCTCAACAAGCAATGGACACCAAAGAACATCACCATTCGTAACAACACCCTTGTGGATACGGAATGGGGCATTGTCTACGGCAACCAAACGCACCGTGTGAGCCTGTTCAACAACAGTGAAGTAAAGAACATTTTCGCTGGCGTGGACGTTCACTTCGACAGCAACGTGGTTGATAACCACCAGCAAGAGCAATTCGTTAGCGTACGCGCGACAGAAGAGTTGCCGCTGGTGAATCCTACTTACAACAACGAAGTGTACGTCGGCACGGTGACTAACGCAGAACAAATCGCTTCTTACTCGGTAGAACTACCAAAAAGCGAACAAATGAAAGGCTTTACTCAATACCAAGGTGTTGGTGCAGATACGAGCAAGCTGTCTGTAGTAACGGCGGAAACAGCAGGGCCTGATTACCTCCTTTCAAACGCTCAAAAGTAATTCTGCTTTAGAGTTTGCTTCCAGTCTGGTGATACAAGCCAGACTGGTTTTCCTCTCCTTTCACCAGTAACCCCACAATAACTGAAGAAAATTTCACCACCCTACTGTCTCCCAAGATTGAGTTGTGGTTTAATTGTATGACAATTATAAAACTCTTTTCTTTTGCTGCGGATACACTCATGGATGCTGTTTTACATCAGTTGCAATTCTCATTGTCGATCACTGGCCCCATCTGCTTAATGCTGGTATTGGGCGTTATCTTCAAACGCATTGGGCTTATCAACGACAACTTTATCGAAGTCGGTTCTAAGCTGGTATTTCAGGTCACGCTACCTGCGATGTTGTTCTTGAGTATCGTCGCGTCTGAGCACGATTTCTCCGCAGCCAGCGGCTTCGTCAATTACGGCATTGTTGCCAGCATCGCGTTTTTCATCTTCACTTTTATCTCCGTTAAAGTGTTCTTCAAATCATCACCCGACCAAGGCGTTTTAATCCAAGGTGGCTTTCGCGCCAATACGGGCATCATCGGCATTGCGTATGTGGCGAACGCTTACGGCTCACAAGGTGTCGCTCTTGCCGCCCTTTATGTTGCTGTAACCACCTTTATCTATAACGTGCAAGCCGTGATTTGTTTGTCTCCAAAAGGCGCAACGTCTGGCTCTCAAGCCGCCAAAATGATGGTAAGAACCTTAACGCGCAACCCACTGATCATCGCAATTGTCTCGGGCATGGTGTTCTACCTTCTGTCGATTCCGGTTCCGGATGTGGCGATTGATGCCGGTAACTATCTATCGAAGATGACGCTTCCCCTTGCCCTCTTGTGTACCGGTGGCTCACTCGATTTAAGTTTGATGAAGAAAGAGAAAGGACCGTCTTGGTTTGCTAGCAGCTACAAACTGATCGTTGCTCCTATCGTGATTACCACAGGCGCGTATTTAGTTGGCTTTAGAGGGATTGAGCTTGGCATTCTGTTCTTTATGAACGCCTCTCCTGTGGCGGCAGCAAGTTATGTTATGGCACGTTCGATGGGAGGAAACTCCGTCTTAGCAGCGAACATCATTGCTTTAACGACCGTACTTTCAACAGTGACTTGTACCGTAGGGATTGTGATTTTAAAAGCGTATGGCTTGATTTAGAACGGCGATTCTCAATTGGAAAATCGCCGATGAAAGAAGGGATATCAACAAGCGGTGCAGGCAAAGCTATGCGATGGCACTAAGCAGCTTGTTACGCATGATATTTTCTTGGATTTCTGAATCGTGCAAGTTACAGGTTGAGCACTTGTCTTTACCTTCAATTTTGTATTTCAGACAGCACGTTTCTCTTCTCACATAGAGCTTTTGAAAACCATTAAAGGTCACCTTTTTCACTGCGTTTAACTCACCGCCTTTTGGTGTTACCGCGTTAAATAGGTTTTGTTGCCACTCTGACGCCGCTTGCACGTCCAGATCTAACGTGTCATTGGCTAATGGCTGATGCGCAAGTTTAGAAAACGCCAAATCACACGCGTACAAGGCATTTCCCCAAAACACTTTCGGGCTAACTTTCTGCTTTTTGTACAACGGCACCAATGGCTCAGAGAGCGTCGTAATAACTTGCGCGAGTTTCTCGTCTAAGGCCAGTTCCGATTCCACTTGCATTGCGTTTTCGTTGCCAGCCTCAAGAGCAAAGAAAGGCGTCGCATTCGACACCTCAATGCTTGCGACACGATGGTCTTCACCAATGGTGAGATACAGATCATCAAGTGTTAACTGCAACACACGATCAAACACTACACGGTGACCGACCAGCGACGTGAGCAAAATTGCGTTGAACACTTTCTGCCAGATAGGCACGGCAAATGGCAGCTTTGCCTCAATAGAGTTTGCGTAATCTTGCACAACGGCAGGAAACTCACGCTCAAACCATTCACTGGCTTTAGTGCCTTTCGGCTGTTCAACAAAACGTAAGCGGAAGAAAGGTTCGTGTCGATTCAAGATGGCTTGCTGCTCACTGATACTCAGCGTTTTAACATTCTCAGGCAAAGCCACCAAAGTACGAAACTGATTAAACAGGTTTTCCATTAACGCACTTCCTCACGAACATAAGCTTTTGGTAAACAGTAAACGTAGCCATCAATGACTTCCATTTTCCCTTCCACTTTAAACACCGATTCAAGGGTCGATTCAGTGAGCACATCCAAAGGCGCTCCCTGTTTTAAGATCTGACCTTTTTTCATTAGTACCAGTTCATCGCAGAACTGTGCAGCTTGGCTCAGCTCATGGAGAACATAAACGATGGTTAAGTTGCGTTCCTTGTTCAACTTATCGAGCACTTCGAGTAGCTCGAGTTGGTGACCTAAATCGAGATAACTGGTTGGTTCATCCAGCAATAACCACTGAGCTTCTTGCGCCAAACACATCGCCAGCCAAACGCGCTGACGCTCACCACCCGACAATGTACTCACTACACGCTTTTCGTAACCAGCCAACCCGACAGAAGCAAGTGATTCAGTAATCACTTCTTGGTCACGCTCACTGTTGCCCTGATACCACTTGCGATGAGCAACACGACCAAGCGCAACAAGTTGCTCAACCAAGACACCTTCTGGTGCCGTAGGATGTTGAGGCAGAATCGCAATGTGCTTAGCGAGATCTTTAAGCTTCCATTGGTTAAGCGCTTTGCCTTTAAAAGTCACGTCGCCTTTTTTCGCTTTTATCGCACCGGTTAAGGTCTTCATCAGCGTACTTTTACCGCACCCATTTGGGCCAATGAACGCCGTTACCTTACCTTCTTGAAGACGGATGTTCACATCGTTCAAGATCATCGTATCGTTGTAGCCTGAGGTGAGCGATTGCCCTTCAAGCCCTTTTGAAGATAGGGTCATTATGAGTGTTTCCTTAACAAGAAGAGGAAAAATGGCACACCAAGCAGTGCGGTAATCACACCCGCTGGAATTTCGGTTGGGAACAGTAAGTGTTTGGCTAAAACATCTGAAAGTGCGAGGAAGCCAGCGCCGAAAATCAAAGTCGTGAACATGGTTCGCAAAGGATCATTCGCACTGAGCAAACGTGCAATGTGCGGAATCACCAATCCCACAAAACCAATCGGCCCAACCGCTGAAACGGCAGGCGCAGTAATAAATACCGTGCCTAATAAAATCCCCAAACGCAGCAAAGCACCGTTGATACCAATACCACGCAAAATCGCGTCATCGTAGCGTACCCATTTTAGTGGCAAATACACCAAAGCAATGAACGCTAAACAGGCCAAGAACCAAGGCAGAAGATAACTTACTTGCTCCCAACCTCGTCCATACATACCACCCGCCATCCATTGCAATGCGATGTCGGTTTTACCCTGACCAATAGTGAAGATCAGCGCCGAACTCAACGCACCAAGAATCGCCGTAATCGCCACACCTGTGAGTAGAGTGAGACTGGTATTTCCGATTCTGCTAACGATCAAAACAGGAATCGCGCTGAGCAAACCTCCCGCCATTGAGAACAGCAACAACGCGCTTTCTGTGGTGATATTCCAATTAAACCAAGCAGGTAGCAAAATCGCACAAACGGCACCAAGAGAAGCACCAGCGTTCACACCTAAAATACCGCTGTCTGCCAACGGGTTTTTAAGGGTGGTTTGCAGCAATAAGCCTGATACTGCCAGCATCATACCTGCCATTATCGCCAGCAAAAACCTTGGTAGGGTTAGCGACCAAAATGGGTGGTAAGTACCATGAGTAATAAACAGCTCGCCTGCTTGTCTAAGCTCTGAGTTAGAGGCGATAAACAACGCAGGAGCAAACACCAGCAATGCCAAGCAAGGGAATAGGAAACGTGTTTTCATTAATTCCCTCTCAGCTTACGGACAATCAACATAAGAAACCAAGGCGCACCTAATGTCGCGGTAATGACGCCAATAGGAATTTCCAACGGCATAAGTAGGGTTCGAGAAAGAAGGTCCGCTGCGGTGACGAGTGCCGCACCAATCACAGCTGCGCCGCCAAGCCCCAACCCCATCATGCGAGCGAGATGAGGGGCAACAAGGCCGACAAAACCAACAGGACCAAATGCACCAACCGCAACCGCAGTAAGCACAACAGAAACAAAACCAAACGCCAATCTATAACGGTTAATTGCGATACCTAGACCACGAGCAACCGTGTCATCCAGTAGTAAGTAACTACGCTGTCGATGTGTAACCGCAAGCAAGATAAACGCAGGAATGACGGTGTAGATAAGCGGCGTAAACACTGACCAATTCGCGCCTGCGTTACTGCCCGTTAACCAGAAAAACAGTGACTCACTGTCTACGCGATCCGACAACAGAATGTAGGTCACCGCTGCTTGGCAAAACGCACTCACAGAAATACCAGCTAACGCCAAACGCGCTGGTGTGACGCCCTGTTTCCAACTGATGGATAAGGTAATGGCACCGCCAAGCAAACCACCCACTATCCCCCAAAACAACGTTGGCAATGGCAGCAAAAACATGGTCGCCGTCAACACGCTAAGCGCTGCGCCAGACATCACACCGGTCAGGTTTGGAGACGCTAACGGGTTGCGAACGATGTCTTGCATGAGCGAGCCGGATACCGCCAACGCCGCCCCACCAAAGAGTGCGATTAAGGTGCGAGGTAAACGTAGTTCCCAAAACACTAAAGATGCTTGGCTGCTTGAATCAGAAATCAAAAACGCCATGATCTGCTGGGCATCAAAATGGTAAATGCCACTCGACAAAGACACATAAACCACAGCTAGTAACAAAGCCGTCGCCAAACTGCGAACCATCACCGCACTTGGTTTGGTTATCCTAAGAACATGAGCCATTGATCACCTCATAAACTCGTTCAACAGAAGGCGCAGGGAAAAGATCGGGATACACTTTGTGGGCGATATCCATCGCAACCCAAATTCGTGAAAGCGGCCCTTCTGGCTCTCGCCATGTCATATCAACCAAGTAAACTCGATTGTTCTTCACCGCTTTTAGGCTTTGCCAAATTTTCGATTCGGTAAATTGTGGCTCGGCGTTCTGGTACATAAAAATCACATCGGGATCGAGTTTCACCAACCACTCAAGACCCACTTGCCCAGAAAAAGGCGTTTTCGTCGCGTACGGCGAGTCACCATTCGCACTTCGGATATTCAATTTTTCCATAAGAGCGACGGACATAAAGTGTGAGTAGTATGCTCGCGGAGTGACGCCTGCACTTGTCAGAAATAAACCAGAAAACTGTCTATTACCGAGCTTTAATTGCATTTCATCAAGAAAAGCCTGAAAACACATGTTTAGTGATTTTCCTTGCTCTTCTCGCCCCATTGCCATGCTTGCACGCTCTACCGCAGAAAAACTGTCTTCTAAAGTAATCAAATCAAAACCGAGAGGCGGTGCGATTTCGACGAAGCGCTGATAGTAAGGCTCTAACATTCGCCCCAAACCAACGACCAAATCTGGCTTAACATCGTACAAAGCTTCAAAGCTGGTTCTTGAACGATTACCAAGACTTGGCACGTCATTTAAAGCAGAGAGATAAGGAGGAAAACCACCAGGATAATCGGATACACCAACAGGCTTCTCACCCATTGCCATTACTAGCTCTGCACCAAAAGTAGACACGCTTGCAACACGCGGAAAATGGGTCACATTCGACGTCGATATCGTATGGTCTAGATCATCGACAACTGATGCGTTTAATCCACTTGCATAAGCAAGCTGAATAGACAGCATTTGACTAATTATTGAAATGATAACGACTGCAGTAAAATTGCTCATTAAATGACAAATGATAATTATTGATATTTACATTACTTCTTTGCGTGCTAGACTACCACGCAATTACAAAGTGCTCAATAATCGCTAGCTAAATCGATTTATTAACAAGTTTATAAAAGACAACTTTTAGTTGCAGGAAGTTATGAAACTCAAACTATCTAAGCTAAATATTGCAGTGGTAAGTGCAATTACTCTTTCATCTTTCGGCGTTTCAGCAGAAAGTAACGACGAAGTCCAAGCAATGGAAACAATGGTTGTTACCGCAAGCCGTTCTCAACAGCTGCTTAACGACGTTCCTCGCTCTGTGACCGTTATCGATCAAGAACAACTTCAGTCTCAGTTAAACCAAAGCCGCAGCATCAACGATGTGCTTTCAACGTTGGTTCCGGGTATGGGTACTTCTGTTCACGGTAACCTGAGCAGCAAAGGTCAAAACCAAATCCGTGGTCGTCGTGTTCTGCTACTGATTGACGGCGTTGCACAAAACAACAGCTTCCTAGACTTCGGCCAAGAGTTGTCGGCCATTGATCCACAAAACGTAGAGCGTATCGAAGTTATCCGTGGTGGTTCTGCGGTTTACGGCCTTGGCGCACAGGGCGGTATCATCAACGTGATCACCAAAATGCCAGAAGAAGGCGCAGTAGAATACCGCACTAAAGTTGGCACAAGCTTCCAAGAGTTTGGTAGCGATGCGTTCACTTGGAACGTGTACCAAGAAGCGACTGGCGGTGATGAGAAAGATCAATGGCGTTTAGGTCTGGGTTACGAGCAACGTGGCGGCAGCTACGATGCTAACGGTGACCGCCTACCTTCGGTAAACAACGAAGATGACATGGACAACCTAAACGTAAACGGCGTTTGGAACCGTAACATCGACGAAGATCGTTCACTGACTTTGACTGTTGGCGTTCGTAACATTACTGACAACGACGGCTGGTGTGCAGCAAATGGCGATGCAGCTAACGGCAAACCTGCAGAAGCGGTTCACTGTGGCCCAGGTTACAACAACGGCGTAGCAGGCAAAGATGGCGCGAAACCAAATGACGTGACACGTACGTTCGCTAACTACCAAGCGCGTTACCAAGATCTGGGCTTTAGCCTAGGTATGCTCGACGTAACGGGTTACTGGATGGCTCAGGACACTGAGACGTTCACGCTTGCGATGAAAGACAAGAACCCAAATTCTCCAACCTTTGGTCAAACGCTATACGGCCACAACGAGACAGATTTTGATCGTTTCGGCGTGAAAGCCAACATCTCTAGCCAAATTGATTGGGCATTCGTGACTTGGGGTATGGACGTTGAACAACAGTCGTTCAAACAGCCAAACAGCGTCGGTTTCTACAATAACACACCGGATGTAGAGCAGTTTGCTATCGCACCATTCGCACAGTTCATCACTGACGTAAGCGACAACACGGTTCTTTCTTACGGTATCCGTTACGAGTACGTACGTCTAAGCGTGGATGATTTCACGGTAGGTAACACGCACAACAATGCAGGTGATCAAGTTCAAGGCGGTGATCCGTACTTTGACGAGTTCCTATTCAACATTGGTGTGACACACGATCTGACCGACAACCACCAGCTGTTTGCGTCTTTCGCGCAAGGTATGTCAACGAACGAAGCACTACGTGACATTCGTTCTGGTAACAGCTCAACCGTTGAAGGTGCTATCAAGCCAATTACTACTGACAACTACGAAGTGGGTGTGCGCGGTTTCCTTGGTGAAGCAGACTACTCTCTTGCTGCGTTCTACAGCGAATCTGACCTAGGTTCGACACTGAACGTAAACGAAGCAGGCGATGCGCTAGAAAGTACTCGTGCACCAGAAAAAGTTTGGGGTGCGGAAGCAACGCTTGGTTACAGCATTCTTGCTAACCTTCGTACAGACAGCACAATTTCTTGGCAAGAAGGTGAGCGTAAACTTAACGAAGACAGCGGTTGGGAACCACTAGACGGCACGCGTATCGCACCATTGAAAGTAACGTCTGTTATCAGTTACGACGCTTACGAATTCGGTCGCTACAACATGACGCTGGTTTACTCAGGCAACCGTGATAAAGAAGATGAAATCACTTCTGGCGCGAAATACGCAGTAGACAGCTACTTCGTTGCAAACGCTGGTGTGGACTACGATCTTCCGTTCGGTACGTTAAGCTTCGCTGTAGAAAACCTATTCAACGAAGACTACATGACGGCGTACGCGCAATCAGAGCGTAACAACTCGCGTTACTACAACGCACCGGGTCGCCGCTTCCACTTGAACTACGAAGTGAAGTACTAATCCCTCACCTCGTTAAGATATGAAAAAGCCGAACAGTGATACGCTGTTCGGCTTTTTTGTTTTTGTCTCTGAACAAATCTCAGAAAAACTATTGATTCGGCAATCCGTTGAGAAACTCTTGGAAGCTCGGCGCTTGTACGCGGCTCAGTACCTTTCTCATGTCTTCAATCAAACTATCGTCAGACCAATCAACGCGAATATCAATCGGCGCTTGCGTGTAGCTTTCAATACGAAGCGAAGCAGAATACGTACCGCGCTTATCGCCACCCGCTTCCAATGCGGCTTCTAGTGCAGTAATGAGCACTTCCGCTAACCTTGCTTCGTAGTTATCACGATATTGAGGTTTGTCCCCTGCTCTCACTTGATCGGCATTCAGCATTGTCTGAGCCATAAATGAATCCGCAAAAGCTTCAATAACCGCATCACTTTCTAGCATGTTGCCTGCGACGGCGAGATCTTGAAAAGCAAGAGAACCCACGTGCGCGATATTCTCTTCACCATTGATAAACGCCGCGTGGCCGTGTTTATCCATTACCATGCATTGGCGCTTAGCAAATTCAGCATCGCCCTCTTTCAAACGCTCAACCACATCATGGCAACAAAGCCCTTGAGATAACCATCGCTTGGCATTGTCGGCATACCAAGGGTTAGTAAACAAACCTTGGGTTGCACAGGCGCCAATCCCGCGCCAGCTGTGGTTTACGTAACCACCAACGGCAACGCCGCCAGTGGCTGTAATGGAAGCCGATAACCCTGTTTCTGGGTTAACGTGTATAAGTGAAATCGTCATAGATTCTCAATATAAAAGGCGTTAGTAACCAACCATTTGTCCAACAAACAGAGCTACCCAACATAGAACATAAACGAACGCCATGAATGGCATGATGGCTTTGAGCCACTGCTCGTAAGACACGCGACCAAGTGCCAACATTGCTAGCGTACCACCAGAAGTCGGTACGATAAGGTTGGTCAGACCGTCACCCACTTGGAATGCGGTGATCATCAGCTGTCGACTCATGCCAGTAAGATCTGCCACAGGAATTAGGATTGGCATGGTCACCATTGCCTGACCAGAACCCGATGGTACGAATAGGTTGATCACACCTTGCACCACACTCGCAACAATCGCAGAGATAGCAATCGGCATATCTTGAATAAGTGAGCTTAACGCGTTAACGATGGTGTCGATGATTTGCGCTTGGTCGAGGATGATTTGAATCGATGCAGCAACACCAATCACCAATGCACCTGCGGTTACGCCCGATGCACCTTCCATCATTTGCTTCACAATGCCATTAGCGCTTAAACCGTTGACTGCGCCGATCACAATCGCCATCAATAAGAACAAGCCTGCGATCTCGTTGATGTACCAGCCATTGGCAAATACGCCGTAAAGCATCACGCCAAGACCTGCTAGGAATACGCCCAGCGTCAGTTTGTCTTTCTTCTCTAGATGGTATTCCGATAGATCTTTGCTTAAGCCTTCTGCTGAATCTGGCTCTTTAAACTCCATCTTCGCCACGCGAGTACAGATGTAGTAAGACAGCAGTGCAAGAGAGGAAATCACCATCGCTGCACGCAGCCAAGCGCCCGAGAAAGTAGGCAGCTCTGCAATACCTTGAGCCACACCGACGGTATAAGGGTTGATTGGTGACAGAGCAAAGCCCACTCCGATGCCGCCCACCGCCATTACCGTACCGACAAGGCTGGAGTAACCAACCGCTGCAGAAATCAGAACTGCAACCGGAACAAGTGCGATGTTGTTCTCAAAGCCTACCGCCACGCCAAAGAAGCCGTAGATAAAGGTGCCGATGGTGATGATCAAATTACGGTTCTTCACACCCGCTTTGTTTACCGCCACACCAATTGCGTTCTCTAATGCTCCGGTGCGTTGCAAGATGTGGAACAAGCCACCAGCAATAAATACGATGAACAAGTAAGGCGCCGCACTGATCAAACCTTTCGGAATCGCGACAAAAATATCAAAGAAATGCACCGCTGGAACGTCATTCAGATAGGCAAATGAGTTCGGTACTACCGTAGTTCGGCCATCGACAACAACGCGTGAGAATTCCCCCGCAGGCACAACAAAGGTCAGTAGGTAAGTCGCCACTAAAATCATAAAGATCAGGACCATCGGGTCCGGCATGCTTTTGTACCAAGCCTTTTTCTCTGTCGTCTCCATCTTCTTTGTCATATCCATAACAAAATCTCTCCTTAGTATAGGAATGAAAGCTCACTCGTTTGAGCAATCACGTTTGCAAGCAAAAACCAACGCTTGGTTTTAAAAGTAAAAAAGAGGATGAATCCCCACCCTCTCTTGTTTTAGTCGCGTGTTATTGATGCTTCATCAGCATGCAGAAATGGTTCAGCACTTCGACTGCGGCCATCAGATCTTTTTGTAGAATCGCTTCATCTGGATGGTGGCTAACCCCATCCGTACAACGCATAAACAGCATCGCAATGTCCGTTAATTCACACACCGCAAGGCCATCATGCCCTGCACCACTAAATAAGTGCTTAGCTTCAATATTGGATAGCGAGATCGCCTGAGTCAGTGCCGAGGAAAGCGAATCAGAACAAGTGACCGCCGCTTGCTCGTAAGTCTGTTCGTGGCGATACGCAAGATTGTACTGCGTCATTAAGGTTTCGATGTTTGCCAGCATTTCTTGTCGTGCGGCAATACGCGAAGCATCATTTGGTGAGCGCAGTTCGATAGTGATGTCCGTTTGCTGAGGAATCACATTCACACCGTTCGGGAAGTTGGCAATTTTGCCCACCACCCCCACAAGGTCGTCTTCACGCTTACACATTTGGTCAAACATATGGATGACCTGCGCAGCCCCAACTAGCGCATCTTGGCGCATGTTCATTGGCACGGTACCCGCGTGACCAGCTTTACCTAAAACCGATAAAGTATGGCGCTCAATACCGGTGATGGCCGTAACCACACCCACAGGCAAATTCGCTTGCTCAAGTTGCGGGCCTTGTTCTATGTGGAGCTCCACAAAGCCCAACACCTTGTCTTTGTCGTAAGCATCTTGCGCAATAAGTTCTGGATGGCAACCGAATGATGTCAGTGCTTCACGCATCGTAATACCGTGAGCATCGCGTGCATCCAAAACGCTCGGGTCAAACGTTCCGGCAATGGCTTTTGAACCAAGTAATGTCGATTGGAATCGAGTGCCCTCTTCATCGCTAAAGGCAATCACATCGATATGGAAAGGAAATTCAAATTTATGCTGATGGAAATAATGAACCAAAGCGATAGGTAGGATGACACCTAAAATACCATCGTACTTGCCACCATTTGGCACGGTATCTTGGTGGGAACCAAAGATCAGCGTCTGCGCATTTGGGTTCGGACTGTGATAACGACCAATAAGGTTAGCCGCGTTATCCATGCGCACTTCCATGCCAGACAACAACATCCACTCGCGTAGCTTTTCATTTGCTCTCGCATGCTCTTCACTGGCACACAAACGCGTCACGCCTTCGCTATCTGGGTCATTGGTTTGGCTGCATTGAGCAATATCTTCCAACCATTCCCACGCTAGACTGGCCGTTTCTACAAATTTTTCCATCTTGAATCGCTCTATTTCTAACCATGTTCATTTTTAATTTATCATGATAAATATCAAATGAAAGACATTTATCATGATAAATAGACTTTTTTGTGAGTGCGATTCGATCGATAATCGGATGGTTTCATAACTAAAACCGTGTTCGTTTTTCAGAAAATGAAAGGCAGAAAACTGGTGACATCCTTTGAATTTCCTTCAAAATTTAATAGATACCGCGAGATAACCCAGCGAGGAAAATGTGGCAAGCAGCGCGAAAGGACGTAGAACTCAACAACTGGCCGAATCGATCAAAACTTGGATCGTCGATCAAGCTTTGCAGCCCGGCGATCGTCTGCCGAGTGAAATCGAAGTCATGGAAACCTTTGATGCTTCCAAAAGCACGGTACGAGAAAGCATGCGAATCCTTGAAGCACAAGGCATTCTCTCGACCAAGACAGGGCCAAAAGGCGGTGTGTTTGTTAGCGAAATGAGCGAGAACAAAGCTCAGGCACTGCTAAGCAACTACCTGTTCTTTAAAGACGTTTCGATTTCTGACCTGTACCAAATCCGCTTGTCACTTGAACCAGAAATCGCTGCCTCATTAGCAGGCACATTAACAGAAGCACAGCTTGTTACGCTCGATCAGCAAATCGATAAGTACCACACGCCACCAGAAGACGTGTATCAAGAACGCGAACACCACATTGCATCAATTGAGTTTCACAGCCTATTAGCCAGTTACTCTGGCAACGAGCTGCTGAAGTTTGTGGTTCGTTTTACTGCTCAGATGCTTACCGAACTAACGATTTACCGTAAATTGTATGAACCAGGGAACCATAAGCTGTGGCAAACGGGCGTACAAAGCCAACGTGCACTGGTGGAAGCACTGCGTAAAGGTGACGCTTCAAAAGCCAAACAAGTGATGGAACAACACATGCTGACCGCGCATCAATTGATGAAGAAGCAAGAAGCTGAAGTGGCGAACCGTTTCCTCACAGAAAGCTAATTGGCTCGCCATCGTTTGAAATGCAGAATTAAGGGTGGTTGGCTAAAGTCATTTTACGCACCAAACGGAAGAATTCGTCAGATTCCTCTTCCGTCAAACAAGAGAAGAAATCTTGCTTGAGGTTGGTCATGATGCGGTGCACTTTGCGTACCGCTTCTACGCCCTCTTTGGTGAGTGTCAGAATCTTTAATCTCTGATTGGTTTCGCTCTTAGAAACTTTAACAAAACCTCGTTTCTCTAAGTTATCTACCATACGTTTTGCTACGCTTCGCTCTGTCAGAACCGCATCCGCCAGCTCTTGCTGACTCATCGGTTGAAACTCTTCTAACGCCGCCAAGGCACTCGCCATTTCCAACGTCATTAAGTCCTGACGCGATAGCTCTGCTTGGGCACGATTGCGGAAGGTTCGGTTCATCACGCTGCACACAAACATCGGGCTTTGATCCAACACGGATATCGGAGAAATCTTCTGATCTTTCATACTTGCCTATTCTACTTTCGGCTTTGTTTTCATTTGGATAGTACTGCGTTTACAAGAGATTCCCGACTACGCTCCTTCGTCGCTTTCGGGAATGACGCGTTGTTGAGTGACATGCTCAATTCAATATTCCGAGCATTCTGATGAGCCTCAGAGACCCTACGTCCGTCATCCTCAAGAGCGAGGGACGAGCGAGTTGGGGATCTCTTTCAACACTCAAATCTCGGTCATTCCGACGAGCCTAGGCGAGATCAGGAATCTAACTGCCACACGCACTCACTCAATATTTCACATCAAGTCACAGCACTCGGTGAGCAGATTCTGAATCACGCTCGTCCCTCGCTTTTCAGAATGACGTAAAAATTAAACCTCAAACGCAAACTATCCAATTGAATCCAAAAATAAAGGACGCCGAAGCGCCCTTTTCTTGTACTTATTAGCAATAGTATAACTTAGTCTTTAGCGCTAAGTCCTACTCTTGGCTTGCCGTCGGCTGTGAAGTAGATTCCACTTGCTCTTTTTGTGCTTCTTTTCTTGCGCGGCGATCGAACAAACGCTCAACCACAACGAAGAACACAGGTACGAAGAAGATACCAAGCAAGGTCGCACTTACCATACCGCCAAGTACGCCCGTACCTACCGCATTCTGACCCGCAGAGCCTACGCCCGCACTGATCGCTAGCGGTACGACACCAAGACCAAACGCAAGCGAAGTCATGATGATAGGACGAAGACGAACACGTACCGCGTGCAGCGTTGCTTCAATCAAGCCCGCGCCTTTCTCGTAGTATTCCTTGGCGAATTCCACGATAAGGATCGCGTTCTTCGTTGCCAGACCAACAGTGGTCAACAAACTAACTTGGAAGAATACGTCGTTATCCATACCGCGAGTCATGACCGCAAGTACCGCACCTAGCACACCCAGAGGCACTACAAGTACAACCGCGAATGGTACTGACCAGCTCTCATAAAGTGCAGCTAGTACAAGGAAGACAACCAGAATCGACAGCGCGTAAAGCATTGGCGCTTGGTTACCAGACAGACGTTCCTCGTAAGAGATACCGTTCCAGTTCACCGTAAAGCCAGGAGGCAGTTTTTCTACCATGGCTTCGATTTCTGCCATCGCTTCACCAGTACTTACGCCCGGAGCAGCACCACCTTGGATATTCATCGCAGGTAGACCGTTAAAGCGTTGTAATAGCGGAGAACCGTAAGTCCACTCACCCGTTGCGAATGCTGAGAATGGCACCATCTCGCCTTGTGAGTTACGCACGTACCACGAGTCGAAGTCTTTCGGCTGCATGCGGTGTTCAGCATCACTCTGTACCATTACCTTCTTCACGCGTCCGCGGTCGATGTAATCGTTGATGTACGCACCACCCCATGCCGAAGCTAGGATTTGGTTTACATCATTAATGCTCACATCAAGCGCACGCAGTTTCACGTGGTCGATATGAACTTGGTACATCGGAGCATCTGCCTGACCGTTTGGACGCACACCCACTAGTTTCGGGTTTTGTGCTGCCATACCGAGGATTTGGTATTGAGCCGCTACAAGCGCTTCGTGACCATTGCCCGTTGAGTCTTGTAGGTAGAAGTCGAAACCAGTCGCGTTACCCAACTCTTGAATCGCCGGTGGTGCAAACGCAAACACCATTGCTTCTTTAATCGTTGAGAAGTAACCCATCGCACGACCTGTCAGCGAAGCCGCATCCGAACCCGGAGCTTCACGTTCTGACCAATCTTTCAGACCGATAAACGCCATACCCATGTTCTGACCTTGACCCGCGAAACTGAAGCCCGCTACCGAGAACACTGACGCAACGTTGTCTTTCTCTTCTTCTAGGAAGTAGTTACGGACTTTTTCTAGGGTCTTTTCAGTCTGCTCTTGAGTCGAGTTCGGTGGCAAAATTGCCATTGAGAACACCGTACCTTGGTCTTCATCCGGTAGGAACGATGTTGGTAGGTTCATAAACAACCAACCAGCGCCCGCACTCATTGCCGCGAACACCAGCAGCATACGACCAGTGCGTTTCAGCATTTTCGCTACGCCCGCTTCGTAACCCGCCGTTGCCGCATCAAACTTACGGTTGAACCAGCCAAAGAAGCCTTTCTTATCCGAAAATTCTGCGTCGCCTTTTTTCAGCAAGCTCGCACAAAGTGCCGGAGTAAGAATGATCGCCACCAATACCGATAGGGTCATCGCCGCTACGATAGTGATAGAGAACTGACGGTAGATAACACCGGTTGAGCCAGACATGAATGCCATCGGTACGAATACCGCAGACAGCGTCAAACCAACACCTACTAGCGCGCCAGTGATCTGACCCATCGACTTCTTCGTCGCTTCTTTTGGATCGAGACCGTCTTCGTGCATTACACGTTCCACGTTCTCAACTACTACGATCGCATCGTCCACCAGCAAGCCGATTGCCAGAACCATCGCAAACATGGTTAAGGTATTAACACTAAAGCCGGTCGCGTAAAGGATCGCAAACGTACCCAGCAATACCACCGGAACCGCAATCGTTGGAATGATCGTCGCACGGAAGTTCTGCAAGAACAGGTACATGATCAAAAATACCAACACGATTGCTTCAAGCAGTGTCTTGATTACTTCTTTGATCGACGCATCAACGAATGGCGTTGTTTCAAACGGGTAAGCGATCTTCAAGCCATCTGGGAAAGTCGCACTTAACTGACCAAGGCGTTCTTTTACAGCTTCTGCCGTTTCTAGCGCGTTCGCACCAGTACCAAGCGAGATACCAAGACCTGCCGCTGGGAAGCCGTTGTACTGACCTTTGATGTCGTAGCTTTCTGCACCACGCTCAACACGGGCCACGTCTTTCAGGTAAACATTCGAACCGTTCGCTTCTGATTTCAGAATGATGTTTCTGAATTCAGCCACACTGGTTAGACGGCTTGCTGAAGAAATCGTCGCGTTAAGCAACTGACCAGACTGAGCAGGTGCTGCGCCTAACTGACCCGAAGAAACCTGTGCATTCTGCTCACGAATAGCGTTCGCAACGTCGATTGCCGTTAGGTTGAACTGAGTCAGTTTGAATGGGTCTAGCCAAACGCGCATTGCGTATTGAGAACCAAACGCTTGCACTTGACCTACACCCGTAACACGGCTGATCGGATCTTGAATATTGGTAACAACAAAGTCACCGATGTCGTTTTCTGTGAATTCAGGGTCTTCAGAGTAAACCGCCACAACCATCAAGAATGAGGTGTTGGATTTGTTTACGATGATACCTTGGCTTTGTACTTCCATCGGAAGCGACGTCATCGCCAATTGCAGTTTGTTCTGCACCTGAACTTGCGCGATATCTGGATCCGCTTCGCTATCAAACGTCAGCGTAATGGTCGCGTTACCAAACGCATCACTACTTGAGTTTAGGTAGCGTAGGTAGTCCAGACCCGTCATGTTTTGCTCGATAACCTGAGTCACTGAGTCTTCTACGGTTTTCGCAGAAGCACCCGGGTAACGGGCATTGATTGAGATCGTGGTCGGTGAAATCGTCGGGTATTGAGAAACCGGCAAGTTGAACAGGGACATTACGCCCGCCAACATGGTCAGAATCGCAAGTACCCAAGCAAATACCGGACGATCGATAAAGAATCGTGCCATGATTATGCCTGCTCACCTGATTGAATGGTCACTGGGTTACCCGGTTGCACCATTTGCAGACCAGTTGTGATGACTTTATCACCCACTTTCAAGCCTTCTGTGATGCGCCATTGGTTACCAATAGACTCTGCCGTCGTCACTGGAGTGATAGACACTTTGTTGTCCGCACCCACAGTCATGACTGAAGCTTTGCCCGTTGCGTCACGCGTTACTGTGTTTTGCGGGATAAGAATCGCCACAGGGTCCACACCTACTGTTACTGTTGCGCGCACGAACATGCCCGGTAGCAGTAAGCCATCTGGGTTCGCGAATTCTGCACGTAGCGTTACGCTGCCCGTACTTTCATCTACGTTCACTTCGGTAAACTTCATGGTGCCTTTGTGCGCGTAAGTCGAACCGTCTTCAAGCGTTAGCGTCACTTGAGCGGATTCGTCTTTTTGCAAGTGACCTTGTGACATCGCAGCTTTCAAACGGAGTAACTGAGCAGAAGATTGCACGATATCAACATTGATTGGGTCTAGTTGTTGGATAGTCGTTAGCGTCGCCGCTTGGTTTGCCGTTACCAGCGCACCCGCCGTTACGTTAGACTTGCTGATCACACCGCTGATTGGCGCTTTCACTTGTGCGTAAGACAGATTGATCTTCGCCGTGTTGATTCTCGCTTTAGCGACCAACACTTGCGCTTTCGCTTCTTTGTAAGCCGCTTCTGCTTCATCGAGATCTTGTTGGCTGATCGACTTCTTGGTGATCAACGCACGGTAACGACGAACCGTTGAGTACGTTGACTCTTCAGATGCTTGGGCACGGATCAGTTCCGCTTCTGCGCTTAATAGATCTGCTTGGAACGTAGAATCGTCGATCTGATAAAGCGATTGACCTTTCTCAACCACACCACCCTCTTCAAAATTACGCTCAGAAATAATACCCGTTACCTGTGGGCGAACTTCTGCCTCTTTAAACGCTCGGCTGCGGCCTGGCAGTTCTACTGTTAACGCTTGGCGAACAGGTTCTACCGTCAATACCGTCACTTCTGGTGTCGGCGCTGGACCACCTTGCGCTTGTCCTTCTTGGCTCTGCTCACACCCGACCAATAATAGGCTCGACGCAATCAAGAGCGATAGCGTGGTTCTACGTGTCATGAAAATTCTCTCTTCCTAACTAAAACAACGTGACTCAATAAAAAGTCAGCAAATATTAGTCGGGATGATAATTATTCAATGTTGTACATACAACAAAATTTAACGTTCTTTACGATAGACAAAAATGTTTATTCGAAAGCTGTCGCTGATCTCTCAATTTGAGTGCTTTTTTATTGGAAAAATAAAATTTCTGTGAGCAATCGAAATCAGATTTTTCTTAATAAAAACAGTAAAAAAGAGTAGACAAAACCAGAGAATTCGTGACAAAGCAAACCAATTAGTAAGAGGTTTTGCTATCGCGGATAAAAAGAAAGCTTATTAAATATCGTGAGAATAAATGAAAAAAACAAGAATTTACACTCGCTTAACATTGCATCATTAATTGAACATTTAAAGCTCGCTTTGATTAAATAAATTGCAAATATAAGCGTTGATTTCCGTATTTATTACCCTATAATTCGCTCCCCCTAAACAACCTGACATACGAAATAAGTTGGTTATGAACAATAATAACTCTTTAGTATTAGGGAATTACCTTTGGGACAGGACGACTCACTATTTACAGCCATCCCCTTTGAATGGCAAAGCAGAAGAACAAGAAGCAGTTAAGCTGACCAATAAACAAAAAGCGTTGTTAAATTGCCTTGTTGATGCGTATCCAAACACGATCAGCAATAAAGAGATTATTCAGCAGGTTTGGGGCTATGAACACATCTCACAAGAGAGTTTGCCTCAACTGATTAATCGCACTCGACGAACGTTGGAAGATAACGGAAAGACCATTCTGGTTAATACCCCTGGGGTTGGCTATTCCCTCAATTTTAAATTTGCTCCAGAAGAGCCAGTTTTAAAGCCAATAACCAAGCCAGAAGAGTGTGCTCTCAAGTCAACCAGCAAGCAAAACGCAAAACTATGGAATGCGCTTTTTATAGTTATGCTGTTAGTGACGCTGTTTAATCTTTATGAAACGACAAAAGCACTGTATTACAAGCACGACTTTGAACAAGTGCTAAAAGCTAAAGCTTACCCAGAAATAAAACGTTCCGATGACGGAAAAACGGTAGTGACAATTAACAACCATGAATGCATTTATCACAAAGATCAGCTTTTACTTCAATGCCCATAAATTCAAAGTATTGATAGCATTGGTTGTGTTCAACGGCATTCTCTTGTTCACGGCACACCAGTCAAAAGTTCAATTGTTTGGCAAAGTAGAAGCGATGCAATACAGGTGGACGACCTATACCAAGCTCTATAAAGGTCACATTGAGACCCGTAATCACTACTCACCAATCGGTGGTGCTGTGACAGAGTATCAATCGCTTGACTATCAATATGAGTATTCAAAATCTAAGGGAAACGAATACATTGTATTGAGCTGTGAAAAGCCGGTAACCATGCGCCACAATCGTATCTACTATCTAGATGAACAATGCAGTTTGCTCTTTTTCGGCAGAGCAGAGAGAACTCTAAAGAATATGACGCTCCGCTGCTTATACTGATGCTTACCGCTTCTAAAGAAACTTACAAAAAGGCACCTTTGATAATCAAAGGTGCCTTTTTCATTTCGAGTAAGCGCAATGGGTATAACGCTGTTTTATACGCGGAACTGGCTCACTTGCTTGTCTAACTGTTGTGTCTGTTCAGACAACATAGACAGTGACTGTTGCGCTTGGCTTACCACATCCACAATCGACGTGCTGCTGTCTGCGATACCTTGAACGTTGCTGTTCACTTCATCACTCACTGAGCTTTGTTGGCCCGCTGCTGTCGCAATGTGCGTGTTCATCTCGTTCATGCGTGCAATCGCGTTGAGGATTTCAGCCAACGACTCTGTCGCCAAGCCTGCCGATTGGATGGTGTCTTCACTGCTGGTTTTACTGCCCTGCATCACTTCCACCGCCTGAGCAGCACCTGCTTGCAGCTTCTCAATCATGGCTTGGATCTCGCCCGTGCTCTTTTGCGTTCGGCTTGCTAGTGAACGAACTTCATCTGCCACGACAGCAAAACCACGACCTTGCTCACCAGCACGCGCTGCTTCAATCGCCGCGTTCAATGCTAGCAAGTTGGTCTGCTCTGCAATGCCACGGATAACATCCAATACCGAAGCAATGTTGCTTACGTCATTGTCTAGTGTGTTGATGACTTGGCTTGCACTTTCAATCTCACCCGCAAGGTCACGAATCGCTGCAACGGTCTGCTCCAAAATCACATTGGTATTCGACAACTCTTCGTTCGCAGTTTGACTTGCCAATGCAGCTTCTGTCGCGCTATCACTCACGTTACGGCTCGTCACCTGCATTTCATGAACGGCTGCGGCAACGGCTTCGCTGTCACGCTGTTGGCCTACCGTTGAATCTGCAATGGTCGAAGTCAGCGCATTTAGGTTATTCATTTCCTGACGCAGTGTGTTTGAGCTTTCTACCACTTGTGACACCGTCGCTTGGATCTTAGTGACGAACTGGTTAAAGCCACCAGCCAGTTGACCAATTTCATCTTGAGAATTGATGCTGATGCGCTGACTTAAATCCCCCTCTCCAGACGCAATTTGTACCATTGCTTCTTTGATGTCGTTGATTGGCTTCACTACCGTTTTAAGCAACAAAGCCACCATGCCAAGTGCCGCTAGAATTACGATCGCAATGCCCGCTTCTAAAATGACTTCTGCACGAAATGCCGCTGCCGCGATGTCCGTTTTTAGCGTATTTTGCTTTGCTTCAATCGCGTCTTTCACTACGTTCAATTGATCGCGGACCGCACCAAATTGGTGTTCAAATTCGGCTTTGTTTGATTCGTAGTAGTTTACCCACTGTGATTGTGGCTTGCTGATCATTGCCTCATAACTTTGCAGCCATTGCTCACCCGTTGAGACCAACTGTTGAACTTCACTACCGTGGCTTCGCGGCAGAACGCCTTGATCAGAAAGTGACATGACTTTCTTCATACGAGGCAGAGCTTTGTAGGCGTTGTCTTTGTATTCAAACAAGTGGTGGTCAATTTCTTCTTGAGTCTGTGCCAACGCCAAACCTTGAATCGCAGAAGTCGCTTGATACAGGTCGCGATACGCATCTTCAAGAGTGAATAAGCTCGGAATGACTTGGTCGTTGAGCGTGTCACTAAGCTCGGTCTGTTTCCACATGGTGAGAACATTCAATACTGAACTTACCGTCAGTAATACAATCATCAAAGACAGCGGGAGAACTATCTTCTGCTTGATGGAAAGGTTGTTGAACATGAATAGATACCTTTGTTTTATTGTTCAATTCACCACCGAGTTTATCAAACAAAAGGCGTATAAAATTGCTTATACAGTTCAACGTCCTCTAATTATTTTTGTCTTTTCGACTAATATTTTAGATTCAACAAATAACTGATTTATCGGACGATTTTTCTAGGAAGCAAGGTCACACAACTTCAGTCGGTACAGTTCGATATGCCTTGATTAGATTGGAACATCTCCATCATGGGTTCGATTTGAACATTACCCCACACGACAAAACCAAAGCACAATAAGGGGAACAACAGATGAATAAGGGATTTAAGCGTGCCAAGTTTGCCGCGTTGAATCACTGTGGGTCTGAATACCTTGACGCCTTTTGGTGGGAACTGACCTTCGATCAAACCACGTACGCCAAGTGGCAACATCAATACCGCAGCAAGTAAAAACACGGACAGTGGCATCCAAAAGAACAGTATGTGAACCAGAAGTTCTAAGCCTGACATACCGAACACTTCATAACATTCCGGCGCTTCGACGACTGCTTGCAGCAGAGGCTCTCCCTTAAGCTTAAACAGCACGCCAACTAGAAGGCCAAATACGCCAGCGATAGCGACTCTGATGATCTTTTCTTTTTTGCTGTACTGCGGCGCGTATTCCTTCATGCCCTTTCCTATCAAGATAAAAACCGAGAAAGTCAGCTTAAGAATGGCACGCCAGAGCGCAAATGTGCGCGTGGCTTTTGGGACGCACAATGACGAATAATGAAACAGAAAGAAAACAGCCTCAATATCGCTATTGAGGCTGTTGGAAAGTTCACGAGTCCGGTTTAATCGTCGAACAACAAGTTGATTGCAATCGCCATCAAAACTAAGCCTGAGATTGGCAGTAAGACACCTAATGGCGAGCGCTCGATATAAGGCAGATTCTCTGCAATCAATAAGCCCCACTCAGGTTCTGGCGGCTTAACGCCAAGTCCGATAAAACTCAGAGACGTCAGGCTAAGCGTGATGTACGGCAAACGCAGAAACGCATGACGAATCAATGGCGGCAGCACATAAGGCAACAAGTAGTAACGGAGTACTCGCCACTGACTGGTTCCCCAAATGGGCGCAAGATGCGTGTAAGGCTGCGCTTTGGCTTCCATCAACAAGCTCGCACAGTGCGCCGCTAATGGTGCCCATGACACCATAACAATCGCAATCAAAGCGCTGTTTGGGTTCATCCCCGTTAGACCAGCAATCAGCAGACCAGCCACAATGTATGGCACACCTTTGGTGATCTCAATTAAGCCTTGGCTATAACGAGTCACGAAGCCGAGCAGCAAACCAATCACCAAACTTAGGAACGTTGCGATGATGCCCATTTTGATTGTCGACATCATACCGCCGCCAACACGAGCAAGCAGATCTCGCCCAACGGCATCAGCACCAAACGGGGCTGCTAAGCTTGGCGATTCTAGGCGGGTAAATTGGATGGTGTAAGGATCGCGCATTAACGCCCACCCCGCACAACCAATCAGCAAGGCAAAGATTGTGGCACTGACGATGCGTTTGGTGGTGTTTTGGGTAAAACGGAACGTACTGTGACTGCTGATCAGCTTGCCACTTGTGACACTGTGCCCGAGTAACCAGCGTTGCAATAAGATGCTCGCACTGCTGATCAACATCGAGAACACCAGCAACACCAACAAGCCACCTTGCAGCATCGGCAGATCTTGTGACTTCGCTGCGCCTAAGATCAATCGTCCGATACCCGGAATAGAAAACACTTGCTCCACAGCAACCGCGCCGCCGGTCAAACCAATCACCGTCATTGCGATTTGAGGAATCAAGTTACTAACGGCACGCCACAAGGCAAAGCGTAAGATTTGAAACTTATTGACGTTCGCCGATAGCCAAGTGATCACCCAAGGCTCATCTAGTACACGCTTGAGGCTGTCATTGAGCAAGCGCCCGAACAAGCCAGCAGCAGGCAATGCCATTGCCAAACTTGGTAGCCAGAGGTTTTGTACGCCTTGCCAACCATAAGGTGGGAACCAACCCAACCAGATGGAAAACACCATGATCAGCAATGAAGCAATCACGTATTCTGGCAGTGAGACCAGCACCGAACTGAGCGTGTCATGATGTTTGTCTAAACGATTCTGTTGCCAACGACGCACAGTGTAAAGCACGCTCGCCATGCACATTACAAATGCCATGCCTAGCGCTGTAAGCATAAGTAATAGCGACGTTTTTGCGGTTTGTTGAACGCTCTCCATCACGGATGCGCCACTCACCCAAGAGACACCTAAGTCACCTTGCATGGCAAGCGTCAACCAATCCCACAGTCGCTCAGCAGCGCTGCGGTCAAGTTGAAGATCTTCTCGAATGGCTTGCAGAGCTTCCGCCGTCAGCAATTGTTGAGCACCCGCACGGGCACGGAGGATTGATTGGCTTGGATCGATACCTGCAATATCCGGCATCAAACCCACCAGCACAACCACTACCCCGAGAGACAGGAAGCGCGACAAAAAACGCGTAAACCATTCAGGCATACAAGCGCTCCAACGAGAGCGCATGTTGGCAACAGACGACATCGAGTTAGTTCACCTCAGTAAACTGGTCGATCAGGCGACGCTCACGTGGGTCACGTTGTGCATTCTTCACGCGATCACTCTCACCTTGGATTACACGCTCGTGAAGCAGTGGAATCACAGCGTATTGCTCAAGGATTTTACTTTCTGCTTCGATGATCGCTTGTTGGCGTTTCTCACCCAATGGCTGACGGTCAGCGTGTTTCAATGCTGCGTCCACGTCTTCAGAGCAGAACTGACCTAGGTTGTAAGAACCTTTACAGCTAAAGTCACTTTGCATGTACGCCACTGGATCACCAGAATCCAGCACCGTTGCACGTGACAACAAGAACGCATCGAACTTACCTGCTAGTGCATCGTTTTCGATTTGTGCGTATTCACGAACGTCTAGTTCAACCACAAAGCCAGCCGCTTCAAGTTGTTGCTTTAGCAGCACCGCCACTTCTGGCAACTCAGCACGGTCGGTAAATGTACCTATGGTGATCTTCTCACCGTTCGCGTGGCGCATTTCCATGGTTTCCATACGAGGATTCGCATCACGAATTGGTTGAGCCCATGCCAATGCAGGACCTAACAAACCTTTCGCCGAATCGGCGTGGTTCTCGTAAACCGTTTTGATGATTTGCTCACGGTTAACCGCTTGAGCCGCTGCTTTACGCAAACCGAACTGGCTAAACACATCTGATTTATTGTTTAGGTAAAGCGTGTTGGTACGTGGCATTGCGACTTCGTGCAGCTGTGAAGATTCCATCATCGCGATTTGCGAAACAGGAACCGCTTCAACTACATCCGCCTCACCGGTACGCAGCGCTGCAGCACGAGCAAAACCGTTTGGTACGTATTCTGCAAAGATACTGTCTACTTTTGCTTTTTCGCCCCAGTAACCGTCAAAACGCTTCAGTTTCGCGCTGGTTGTACCGTTGATTTCTGTCAGAACGAATGGACCCGTACCCGCATTGATTGGCACAACACGACCGTTTTCTTGATATGCAGCACCAGAAAGGATCGCTAACTGTGGGCTAGATAGACGGCTTGGCAACAATGGATCGTTAAAGGTCGTTTTGATTTCAACAGTGAAGTCGTCCAGTGCGCGAACTTGCCATTCGATACCATCCAAAATGCGTGGCTTTGGTGCGGCATCTAATGCTTTTTGTAGAGAGTTCACAACCGCATTGGCATCAAGGTCAGAACCATCGTGGAATTTCACGCCCTTACGTACCGTAAATTGCCACGTCATCGGGTCAACTTGTTCCCACTCTGTTGCCAGCATAGGCTCTGCTACCGACTGATCGTTTAGGTTTACTAGCGTCTCTGCTGTGCTCCAACGTGACAGTTTGAACGCGTCATCTGAAAGTGGTGACAAACCTGTGCGTGGTGGTTGCATCATGGCAACGCGAATTTCCGTTGCTTGCGGTGCAGCTGCTTTTTCTGCTTCTGGCTTGCTTTCGCCAGAGTCAAAACAACCCGTCAGCAGTGCGCTTAAAGCCAGCGACAAAGCTAACTTGGGAGTACTAAGGTGCATAAGAAACCTCTCCAATGGTTTTTGTGAATTCATTACTTTTGTGTTGAGCGCTCATCAAGGCTCTCGTGATCAAGTGTGATGGGTTATTTGTCACGTTTTGTGCTGTGCCGTGCTCGACAACGCGTCCTTTGTCTAACACTAGGATTTCATCGCATAGGGTTTGTGCCGCATCGAGGTCATGTGTCACCAAAATCAGGCGCATCTGACGACTCTTTTGAATGCCTGCCAACAAGTCGAGAATCTGTTTACGACTGACGGGATCTAGGCTGCTGGTTGGCTCATCGGCAACCAACACGCAAGGTTCGACAATCAAAGCTCTGGCGATAGCCACACGTTGCGCTTGCCCAACTGATAATTGCTGCGGGTTGCGATCCAGCAATGTGAGATCCAAACCGACATCCGCCAAGACCTTTTCCACCTTCTCATTGAGCTCTTGCGTCAAACCAATGTTGCTTAGCGGCTCCAGTAAGATCTGGCGAACGGTGTAATAAGGATTCAAGCTCGATTGCGGCTCTTGCGGAATCAATTGAATGTGCTGACACAACTCTTGGCGCTGCTTAGCCGAGCTACGCGATAGCGGATAGCCACACACATACACTTCACCAGATGCAGGCTTACGAAGACCGAACAGAAGCTCAATCAAGGTCGATTTACCCGCACCAGAAGGACCAACAATCGCAATGTTCTTTGTGTCGATGGCAAGATCCAATTGTTCGAGCGCTTTGAACGGTTTGCCCCCTAACCAACTTGGTTTGGAGTAATAGTGAACACTGGCTTGCTCAAAGCGAACTTCCGCCGATTTAGGCTGCGTGTGCCCGCTCAAGTTGTGCTTAGTCAAAATAGGCTCCAGAGATGAGGTTAAGGCAGCAGTTGCGCAAGTTGTTGGCAGAAAGGATGCGAACTTTGCTGAATGGCTTGCCATGGTGCGCCATAAGCCACCATGGTGTTGTCTGCAATCACCAAGACTTTGTCACACGCCAAAGCCGCAGATAGATCGTGCGTGATCAACAAACCACTGATGTTGCGTTGCTGAACACTGCTGCGGAACAACTCAAGGATCTCCGCTTCGGTGATTGGATCGAGCGCACTGGTGGGCTCATCAGCGATGATCAAGTTGGCACTACCAAGCAACGCAATCGCAATACAAATACGCTGGCGCTGACCACCAGATAACTGGCTTGGATGCTGCGCTAATGCTGCTTTTGGATCCGCAAATCCGAGTTGAGACAACAAGGTCGTCACCGTGTCTCGGTTTGCTGAAGACAAGCGTGTTTTGTTGCCCGTCAATGCCAAACACAGTTGTTGTTCGACAGACGCCAATGGATTCAGAGCTTTAAGTGCATCTTGGAAAATGACCGCAGGACGCTGCGGTTGACTCCGTTGCAGCATGGCAGTTTGTGCGACTTCACTGCTGTTAAGCTGGATACTTCCGTCTACCCAAATATCAGATGGCAAAAAACCTGCGACGGCTTTCGACAACATGGATTTACCAATGCCGGAAGGTCCCATAATGGCAAGAACTTCACCTTGAAACAGCTCAAAAGAAATGTCTTTGAAGAGTGTGCGTTCTGAGTCTGTAAGGCTGAGATTATTAACGGAGAGTATTGGTTGAGAAATCACGACATCAAACTAAATGTAACAATATAACATAACGATAGTATCACGCAGGTCTGAGCAAGAAAACAACTCAGAGGGGTTATTTCATCACCTTTTTCACGCTTTTATCAGCAAGGGCAGATGGCTCCGCCCTTGTGATAAAAAATCGAAATAATCTATACCCAAGTGACCTCAAGATGCTGGATTCAGAGTGAGTCACTGATTCAAATTCAAGGAAAACGACGCAGCGGAATAGCGAGCTCTTTCCAAGTTGTTTGACGCAGAAGTTGCTTCAGAGACTCACTCCCAAAGGGCGAATTGCCTTGACCCGCATACTTTGTTGACGATTATTGATTTAGAGCCACTAGATCTTCAAATCGTCGCCGCGTCTGCAAGCCAAGGCATTTTCGCTGAACTAAGCATCTCGAGGTTACTTGGGTATAACAGCGTGAATTACTGACACTTTTGTTTGACTTGATCGAGGTACGGGAACAAGAAGACAAAGCGCCCAACGTAGAACAAAGTGAATGCCAGCCACAAACCGTGATTGCCCCAATATTGCACCGCAATAAATTGAGTCACTAAGAACAACACCATGGTTAGGAAGGTAGAATTACGAACTGGTCGCGTCGTCCCTGTGCCGGTAAAGATGCCGTAAAACGTAAGACCAAAACCAGCAACCAACGGGAATGCCAATAACCAAGGGCTCATGTCTAGATACAGCTCAACAAGGTTTGGCAAAGTGGTAAATAACGACACCACTTGGTGTTTGAACAGCACCAACAGCAAGGTCAATACAACAACGAACGCCGCAGTCCATTGCGTGTTTAGCTTAATCACGTTATCAAGCAATGTCGGATTCTTCTGCCCTACCGCTTTACCTGCAAAGACGCTCGACGCATTCGCTACACCATCGAACATGTAGCTGACGATGAAGGTCACTTGCATCAAAATTGCGTTCGCAGCGAGCACATCAGAGCCAAGCTGAGAGCCTACACGCGCCATCATGTTGAAGAACACCAATAGACACACAGTACGAAGCAGCAGATCCATATTGGAAGACGCGATAACTTTGAGATCTTTACGCGTCATTTTCGCGGTCTGAATGTAATCAAACAGCGGAAAGCGACAAGTTTTCAGCACCAGCACCGCACCAATAACAAACGTCGAGATTTGCGCGATAAGTGTCGCCACCGCAACACCAGCAATGCCCATATCGAAGTACAACACAAAGACGATATCCAGCACGATGTTCAGCACGTTACCAAACACCTGCGTGAACAAGGTTTCTTTGGCTTTCGCCTGCCCCATTAACCAACCAATCACGGTGTAGTTCAGCAGTACAAACGGCGCACCAAAGATCATGATATCGAAGTAAATCTTAGCGTTTTCGGCCACGACTGCATCAGGGGAGATAATCAGCTCTGCCCCCATCCAAATCACGGACTGCAACGCAATGAAAATCAAGCCAAGGCAGAGTGAAAGCACGAAAGGACGGAATAAGCTGCTCGCTTGATCTTCTGGGCTATTTTTACCTAATGCGATTGCACTTTGCCCAGTCGTACTGACGCGGAAAAAGCCAAACAGCCAATACAAGGTATTCATGATAACGGTGCCGATCGCCACACCACCAATCATCTCAGCCACACCGAGTTTACCGATCACCGCGGTATCCACCGCCCCCAATAATGGTTGGGTAACCGTAGAAACAATGAAAGGAAATGCGATTTTAAAATAGTCTTTATGAGTCAGATTCATGATTTGAAAAAGTTGGTTAGAAAAGTGCAGAACGCGTGAAGAGTCGGTTTAAGTCATCTTGCCACCGAACTGCATTCTATTTGTTTAATGGGCGCAAGTTAACCACAAAATGGGAAAAAGAATGAGAACGAAAATCAATAAAATAGTTAACCCATCGGCTTTATTGCCACCCTATGCATCTCAACAGGTAAACGGGTAAATCGTCGATAAATAACCACACTAACAGTAATGAACAATGTTCAAATGCTACTAATGTTATGTTATAACAATCGGAAATTTTCGCATCAATTTAATCATAGGTAATCGGATGTCCATTTTTGGATCGTTTTCTCTTTCTAGATTACGCCTAACTCTTACTGCTCTCTCACTGCTGTTTTCTTGTTTTGTCCACGCCCACCCTCATTCTTGGGTGACGATGGAAACCAAAATCAATATCAAAGAAGATAAGATTCAATCGCTCTCAATGAACTGGGAGTTTGACGCCATGACCACGGCTTACATGCTCGCGGGAGAGAAACTCACCGACGAAAATCGAGATGAAGTACTTTCGACACTCTCTAGTCAGGTGATTTACAACCTGTTATCAAGCCATTACTTCACCTACTTTTATGCCGACGATGAACCGATTCGCTACAAGATGGTGGAAGAAGGGTCTATCGAGATGAATGGTGCAAAAGCAACATTGAAGTTCAATCTTGAACTCGCTAAGCCCACCAGTATCTACACGCCTGATCTGCGTCTGCTTATCTTTGACCCAAGCTACTTCGTAGATATGAGTTGGGAACACAAGCATGCCATCACCATCAATGAGCCTTACGCTGATCGTTGTCATATCGACGTGGTTGAACCAAACCCAACACCAGAGCAAGTGACTTACGCGATGTCACTCTCTGTTGATGCAGACCCAGATAACGAACTCGGTCAGCTATTTACCCAAAAAGCCCTCTTCACCTGTGCTCCGGAGGAGAACTAATGGGAAACTCGCCAGTCTTCAAACGTGGTCTGTTCGCAGTGTTTAGCGTAATGCTACTAGCCATTACTCTGCATATTTGGAATCACTTCCCTGCTTACTGCATGCAGCTGATTCGGCTTCAACGTGACACCGTAAACTCGCTCAGTGAATACCTGATGCTCATAAGTCAAGGGCAACTGTTGTACGGTTGGTATTTGTTGGGTTTTAGCTTTCTGTATGGTTTGCTGCATTCGGTTGCTCCAGGACACGGTAAAACGGCAGCGACATCAATGAGCCTGATTCATGGATACCGTCGTCGACAAGCGCTTGTATTGGTCGCGATTATTGCCGCCTTGCAAGCAGCGAGCGCGTGCATTCTTTTCGTGATTACCGCCAAGATCGCCGAGCAGTTTGCTTTCAGCCTTTCCGATAATGTTCGTCTGCTAACGCAAGGTTGTGCGGTGTTTATTATCTTATTGGCGTTGAAAGAGTTTGCGTCTGTGGTTAAACGCCGTATCAAGCAAACACCCTCTCAAGAAGATGATGATTCCGAAGGCTCTAACGGCAATATTTCATGGAAAGCACTGCTGCTTATTGGCTTTCGCCCTTGTACTGGCGCGGTGCTGGTTCTGTTTCTCTCTAACATGTTAGGCAGCTTAATGTGGGGCATGATCGCGACATTCGTGATGGCTTTAGGAACAGCAATGACCAACTCGATATTGGTGTTCAACGCTTTAACGATTCAACGCCAAATGAAAAACCACAGCGCCAAACCTAATGCCAACCTGAGCGATACGCTTAACCTTGTTTTGGCAGTTACTATGGTGGCATCGGGTTTTATTCTCTATAACTTTGCCAGCGTGGCAGGATTGCAGAACTTCGTCAGATAAGTACCGACAGCAATAAACGCAAAAGCCCCAACACTTGGTTGGGGCTGAATTTACATTGATTTGTATTTCAATTCTGCGTGTTACTTAGGCTCGCGCAACAGGTAAAGCATTAACTTCAATGGCGTTTTTGCGATAATGCTGTGAGGCAAATGCGCGTCCATTAGCAACCAAGCGCCAGCTTTTAGTTCCTTCGCCTCTTCTTCTAATGTGAACGAACATTCTCCTTCGAGTATTTGTGCAATCGCTGGTACTGCTGCGGTATGTTCGCTCATTTCTTCACCTTCGGCGAAACCAAAGATAACACCTCGCAAACGCTCACTTTTGTACACAGGACAACTTGTGATACCTGCTTTGGGGATATCCACTTCGCTGGCGAGATCTTCATATAAGGTGTATTCAAACATGATTTAGCTTTCCTTCTTTCTTGCGACAAGCGTTATCGCAGATAGATTCTTTTCGTGTTTGCGGAAAATCTTAAGCATGCCTAACACACGCTTTCTCGCTTGCGGTTTAGTCAGTACGTTCTTCACGATTTTTAAGAACCCACTCAAGCCTTCATCAGCGATAACACGTTTTGGTTCGAGTAAATGCATTGGAGCAACAGCCTCAAATTCAACGACAAAACCATTCTCTTCCATCAGTGCTTTCCACTCTGCGGGAGTGATGGGTTTGGCGGGGTGTTGAATGGTCTCGGAAACTTCTCTTTGAATTGCGCGCTTTTTATCTTCATCGATAGTATCTGGCGTAATGCACAGTTCATGGATACCGTAACGACCATGAGTTGCGAGGATTCGAGCAGCCTCAGCAATAATTTCGTTTTTACGCGCATCGGATTGCATCGTCAGCATAGCTTCGCCATAAACCACAGAAGCGCATTCTGGCTCTAACCCTGTCTCTTGTGCATTCCCGACATAACAACCTTGGTTTGCACCCTGTAAGTAAGAGCGAACAATCTCCGCTGCCTGCTCATTTTGTTCGATAGCGGTGTAGCTTGCAGGGGATTTTTCCAAGCACAAACGTGCCGTGTAACCCATCCCAGGCGCGAATTCGACAACGCGGTCATCACGCGTAATCGCCAACCCTTGTAGCATTTTTTGTGTTAGTTCTTTGCCACCAGGACGCAGCACTTTCTTACCCAGTTGAGCGAGTACCCAGTGTCCCGGTGTTTTTGTCACTTCTCGCCCTTCATTGGGCATCGCTAATCGTTTAGACATAATGACTCCTAAGCAAAGATGGCGACGGGAACAAAAAGAACGACCAGACCGCACAAGGCAACCCATCGAAATACGTGGCTAATACCGTCCATAACTGTTCTCCTTTCTCAGGTTGGATAAGTTGGCACATCAATCAATAATGATTATTATTTGTATCTTATCCTCCAAGTCCGAATTTGCTGCTTGATAATTATCAAGCTAAGGAAAACAGCGTGCCCGGTTCTATTGTTTCGCTCCTTAACGAAGAAGAAAAAACGCAACTCTTTTCAAAACGCTCGCCTTTGCATTGCGATGCAGGACATCAACTGTTTGAACGTGGGGAACCTGCGGAAAATATGTATTTGGTCGAGAGAGGAAAAGTCTCGCTGTTTCGTTTGATGCCAAACGGCGACGAAAAGCTGTTTCGGGTGTTCATGGCGGGAGAAATGATTGCGGAAATGGCGATGTTTATGTCCCCAAGAACCTATCCGATGAGTGCCCGTGTCGATCAGGATACGGAGTTGTCTGTGTTCCACTACCAAGATGTGTTGACGGTGTTTACTCAGTCTCCACAGACTTCATTAAAAGTCATGAACTACATGACCAATCGCATCCACCAGCTGATGGATACCGTGAACATTTTGACGCAAGTAAACGCGAACCAAAGACTGGTGATGAAGCTGGCTGACTTCTATCGCGCTCAATCGAGAAGCGAAGGGAAAATCACGTTACCCGTGACGAAAAAGCTGCTTGCAACACAGCTAGGGATGACGCCAGAGACGCTTTCTAGAACGTTCAAAAAACTGAAAAACGATGGTTTTATTACTGAGTGCGAAAGTCATATCACGCTGCTAGATATTCCCGCCATGTGCGAAGCCGTGGAGTTAGCTCCAGAAATATTCCAGCAAGATTTAGCTTAAACGCCCTAAAACAAAAAAACAGCTCCTAGTGAGCTGTTTTTTATTGTTTCTGAAAGCGATATTCCAGAGCAGATCTTACGCTTTCTTCACAAACTGCGCCGTCACCATCATCTCGCCAGCGCCATCAACTTTGCAATCTAGCTGATGATCTTTGCCGTCTTTAATGCGACGAATCACCGCTTTGGTGCCGATCTTAAGTACCAGCGAACTGCCTTTTACTTTTAGGTCTTTCGCTAACGTGACCTTATCACCTTCTTGCAGCAACGTGCCGTTGGAATCTTTCACGTTTACGGCATCTTCGTCTGCCGCCTGAGTTGGGTTCCACTCATAAGCACATTCTGGGCAAACAAGCTGGTCTTGGTCTGGGTAAACGTATTCTGAGTTACAGTTTGGGCAAGGAGGTAGAGACATAAGTAATTACGAGCTAATGAATTTGCCGTTATGGTAAAGGGTATTGCTCACCTTATCGAGTAGATTTGTTAAAAAACGCCCTCACAGCCTAGCCTTCCCTCTTTGGAAAGGCATTTAAGATAAGGGCGCATTTCCTCTTGATTAAAGCTCTGTACCGTTAGACGCGATAACACGCTTATACCAGTGGAAAGACTTCTTCGGAGTGCGGTTTAGTGTGCCGTTGCCTAGGTTATCTCTGTCCACATAGATAAAGCCATAGCGCTTACTCATCTCACCTGTTGATGCCGCAACCAAATCGATACAACCCCATGGTGTAAAACCCATCAGCGGAACGCCATCGGTAATCGCATCGGCCATGGCTTCTACGTGTAGGCGCAGATAATCAATACGGTAATCATCTTGTACCTCGCCATTTTCATCCGGCACATCTTTCGCGCCCAGACCGTTTTCTACTAAGAACAATGGCTTTTGGTAGCGATCATAAAGGGTGTTCATAGTAATACGCAGGCCAAGCGGGTCAATCACCCACCCCCAATCACTAGCAGGCAAATGCGGGTTCCTAATCGACTTCACGACGTTGGCTTCACTGGTGTTATTGGCATTCATCTCTGCTGATGCACAACGTGAGGCGTAGTAACTGAATGAGATGAAATCGACCGTGTGTTTCAGCGTCTCGTAATCTTCTTCAAGAATCTCCAGCTTCACGCCTTTTTCATCAAACACTTTCTGCGCATAAGACGGGTAGTAGCCACGAGATTGAACATCAATAAAGAATAAGTTCTCACGATCTTTTTGCATCGCTGTGAACACATCTTCCGGCTTGCAGCTGTATGGGTAGAAGTTACCCCCCGCCAGCATACAACCTACTTGGTTTTCTGGATTGATCTCATGAGCAATCTTAGTCACTAGCGCGCTGGCAACAAGCTCATGGTGCGCGGCTTGATATTTCACTTGGTCGCGGTTTTCACCCTCTTGGAACAACAAACCCGCGCCAGAGAATGGGCTATGCAGAAGGATGTTGATTTCATTGAACGTCAGCCAGTATTTCACTAGCCCATCAAAGGCTTCAAAACAGGTTCTTGCATAGCGTTCAAAAAAGCCAATCATCTTTCGGTTTCGCCAAGAACCATATTCGTTCACTAGATGCATTGGCACATCGAAATGGCACAGCGTGACAAGCGGCTCAATACCGTACTTGTGGCACTCTTCGAATACGCTGCGGTAGAAATCAATGCCGGCTTGGTTTGGCTCTAATTCATCGCCTTTCGGGAAGATTCGGCTCCATGCGATCGACATGCGAAAGGTCTTAAACCCCATCTCCGCTAGAAGCGCGATATCTTCTTTATAACGGTGATAAAAGTCGATGGCTTGGTGGCTTGGGTAAAACTCTTCTTCGCTCAATTCCACCGAATCGACAAGGCCGAGTTTGATTGGCATTCGGTTCTCACCATAAGGGATCATATCCACGGTCGTGAGCCCTTTGCCGCCTTCTCGGTATCCACCCTCGGATTGGTTTGCTGCAATAGCCCCACCCCATAGGAAGTTTTCTGGAAACACAGATTTAGACATCTTATTTACCTCTTAACATAGAGCCACCAGCAAAGGCGGCTCTATCAATTATTCAAATCTTGGTTATGCGGAAGCTGGCTTTGCAGGCTCTAACACCGTTACTTGTTCTTCGGCTTTTTCTTTATTTGCGACGTCTTTGTTTGCGATAGCTTCGCCTTCCTCGTCTTCATCGTTCGGGATGTCCTCAAAACCAAGGATTAAAGTGAGAGCGAAAGAAAGCACAATCGACAGAGCAATCAGACCAAATACCCAAGCGATACTCATCGGGTCGTTCACATCAAAGAACTGCACACTGGTGAACAAGCTCGGCGCGGCCATTGAGTGGCTCGCCAGCCCAGCCATGCCGGCAAGTGCACCCACGATGAAACCAGTGATCATGGTTGCGATGAGTGGTCGCTTCAGACGAACAAGCACGCCGTAAAGCGCAGGCTCAGAGATACCCGCAAAAATAGCAGACGCACCCGCCGCACTCGCGGTTTGTTTCAATTCGCGGTTTTTAGTTTTCCATGCAACCGCAAGACAAGCGCCACCCATGCCGATGTTGGCACCAATTTCCGATGGCATAACCATGCCTTCACGGCCAGTTTCAGCAATGGTTTGAATGATGGTCGGTGTAAATACGCGGTGCATACCGGTCAGAACCAACAATGGCCAAAGTGCGCCCATGATCGCAACAGACAACCAACCTAGAGTGCTGTGAATGGTGTAAACCAATGCAGAAAGCGCAGTACCAATCCAAATACCTAGTGGACCAATCAGAACGATAGCTAGCGGTGCTGCAATCAAAACGATCAACATCGGTTTTAGGAAGTTCTTCGTCACTGCAGGTGTGATGCTATCAACCCAACGTTCGATGTAAGACAGCGCCCAAGTCATCACCAACACAGGAATAACGGTATAAGTGTATTTCACCGAAGTGATTGGAATGCTAAAGAAGTCAACATGCTTGCCATCAGCCGCTTGCGCCATCAACTCCATGAAGTTCGGGTGAATCAACACGCCCGCAATCGCAATGGAGAGTGACATGTTGGTTTTGAATTTAATTGAAGCAGACGCGGCAACCATAACGGGTAGGAAGAAGAACGCACCGTCGCCAATCGCATTGAGGATGATCAGTGTTGAAGAATCATCATCAAGCAAGCCTGTCATTTTAAGAACCATAGCCAGCAGCTTCACCATTGAGCCGCCGATGATCGCTGGAATCAGTGGCGACATGGTGCCGACCAAAGCATCAAGGATCTTAGCGCCAATCACTTTTGGAGTAAGCTTGACCTTTTTCTCTGGTTCACTCGATTCTGATGAAGAAAGGTTGCACAACGCCATCACTTCTTTGTACGCATAAGAGACGTTATTGCCAATGATGACCTGACATTTATCACCATTGTGAACCACGCCCATCACGCCTTTGATGCCCTTCAGCGCTTCTGCATCTATCTTACTTTCATCGCTTAATACAAAACGCAATCGCGTCATGCAGTGTGTTAGTGCCACTACGTTTTCTGCACCGCCCAGTTTCTCTAGTACTGAACGAGCAATGATGCCGTAATCTTTCGCCATCTTTCTCACTCCAATTATTATTCATCAACCTGTAGGGAGGTTGTTTTCTTGCTGCGAACCTTCAAATGAGAATCAACGAAATCGAACACAACAACCAAGTTACCGGTAACATGTTACTGGTAACTATCGGTAAATAAACCGCGTATTCGGAGAACAAGTTCAAAGTGGGATAATGGCTGGAATCCACTGCAAGGTGAATGAAACAGCGAAATCTAAACATGATTCACGTTCTCAAAGACGTAAATCTGATCCGCTATTTCATTGATGAAGCTAATGATGTTGCATATGAGCAAGAAACCATCATTCGTGAGGATTAAGCAGATAAATGCGAGGTGGGTTCAAACGAGAACTAATGAAATGTCATACGACTAACGCGTAACATCAATGCGAGTAGCGCAAATATAGTCAAGCACAGATGGAGCCAACTAAAACGGCTATCCAACCCCTCTTCCAGAGAAAGGATTACCTGTCGATTTTGCTCTAGATATACCAACTTATAGGGCGCAGCAACATGTCTGCCTGTTGCGAAGATCACACCAAACTTCACTTCTTGATTGAGCAATCCGTTTGTGGTGCCAGAATCAGTCAGTGCTTCCACTATCAATCCATTCGGGTGGATTTCCAGATCGTAATAGCTGCTAGACGAGACAATAAACCCTTCGGGCGGGACATCAAAAACCACCACACCACCTGATACGTGCGTGACCGTTCCTTTATAGTACTTAACCTCTTCCTCGGTTGGTCCTGAGTTAACTTGATAGACAATCAAACCAACAATGGAGAGTAAGATTAACGTCACTAAGTAGAGGTGTGTTTTGGTGTAGTTAGGGTTAAGAAAACGCATGAATGATAAGAGATAGCTCATTTCCCCTCCCAATCCTCTTCGTGAATCGGTTTGAGCGGTGCAACAAGCAAATAAATAACCCAGCAGAACCACGACAAAAACAACAACGCACAAACCCATAAGACTTTTTCAGGTCTTCCCGTTTGTCGAGAGGTGGTAATTAACATAAAGGGTAAGGCCCAACCGACTACGATAATTGCAGTCATGATCATTCCTACAACGATGTCCATCTCATTTCCCTATCGTGAACTTTTCACACCTTTAATCAAAAGGTTGCTTATCAATGAAGCTCGTAACATGTCATTTTTCAATAAATAGAGCAAGTGACATTTATAAAACGTTAAGTTTGGAACTAAAAAAGCCAGAGTCATGCTCTGGCTTTGCTTTAGTAGAGGTGATTGCTAGCTTTTCGCTTCTTCCAACTTACGAAGGTTGGTCATTTGCTCCATGACTTTGTCGACTGAGAAGCTTGGGATCTCTTGTCGTGGAGGGAACTCTTTAAATGACTTCAACATCTCTGCGACTTTCTGTTGAGCAGGAACCAATAAGAACACATGCTCAAACTGCCATTTCTTGTAGCCAAAGCCTTGATCGCCTTTCTCAAGTGGATCGACTTGAAGGTCGAAGATCATTGGTAAACGCAAGTTAGTCAGCTCTTTGGTCCAGACATCCCAGCCTTCGTGTTCTTGGATCTTGAAATGCATCTTGAATCGTTTATCGCGCATAGCAAGCAGCTCACCATCGTCAGACCAATAGAAGAACTCATCACGCGCTGATTTGTCTGTTTTACCCGTAATGAAATCAACTTGGTTGTAGCCATCAAGGTGGTTTTTGTAAGTCTGGTTTGCCGACGAAGACTTATATCCTTTTAGCAAGTCTTGCTTGATGGTGTCATTACCTGCAATGGATAGTAGCGTTGGGAACCAGTCTTCACTCGCGAACATGTCGTTCAGCTTGGTGTTTGGCTGTATATGACCAGGCCAACGAATCATTGCTGGTACTCGGAAGCCCCCTTCCCAGCCGGTGTTCTTCTCACCACGGAATGGGCTAAATGCCGCATCTGGCCAAGTCGCATTCATCGGGCCATTATCCGTGGTGTAAATCACAATGGTGTTGTCCGCAATCTTCAAGTCATCGAGCTTATCAAGCAAATCTCCAACCATGTTGTCGTGCTCAACCATGCCGTCTGCGTATTCGCCAAGCCCTGTTGTGCGGTGCTCTGCTTTCACGTGAGTGCTGATGTGCATGCGCGTTGCGTTATACCATAAGAAGAATGGTTTATCGGCTTTGACCTGACGCTCCATGAAGTTCATCGCGGCATCAAGGGTCTCTTCATCGACCGTTTCCATGCGTTTGCGCGTGAGCGGCCCTGTATCTTCGATCTTGCCATCCGCATAAGAGTGAATCACACCACGCGGGCCAAAGTTCTTACGAAATTCGGGATCTTTCGGGTAGTCTGGGTTTTCTGGTTCTTCCTCTGCATTTAGGTGGTACAGGTTCCCCATAAACTCATCAAAGCCATGATTAGTTGGCAACATGTCGTCTTTGTCGCCTAAGTGGTTTTTACCAAATTGCCCCGTGGCATAGCCCATGTCTTTTAGCGCTGTTGCCATGGTGATATCTTGCATTTGCATGCCTTGCGCCGCACCAGGTAGACCTACTTTCGTCAAACCAGTACGAGCTGGCATCTGACCTGTAATAAATGTACTGCGTCCTGCGGTACAAGATTGTTGTGCATAGTAAGTGGTAAATAAAGCGCCCTCTTGAGCAATACGGTCAATATTTGGCGTCTCGTAACCCAACATGCCTTGGTTGTATGCAGAAATATTGCCGTAACCGACATCATCCCCAAAAATAACCAGCATGTTTGGTTTAGAGGCCGCATGGGCTGCAACCGATGATGTGGCGGCCACCATCGCAAGCGTTAGTGTAGATTTATTTATCTTCATAATATTATTTCTATAATGGTTCTTGGTTGAGTGAATTAATGAGTATTTAAATAAAAAGAAGAGTATTCACTTTCTTTAGAGCACAAGAACATTATTTAATTAGGAAGATTAAAGGTGGTTATATTTAAACAACCACCTTTATTGAATATACGACGAAGGGTTAACTACGGCCTCTCAATTCAATTGGCTGAGATTCATCAACTTCACTTCGGGTCACTGAGCCACCAGCGCGTGAGTCATTTCGACCTTTGAGCGTCATTTCTGGTTGAACACGCTCATACTGTACTTGATTGCCTTCCGGCATCGTCATATCAATCGTACCAGTGTATGTGCCTTCACCCGCGACAGCTGCGTTGCCAAAACAAATTGCGAGACTTAGGATTATCAGTCTTTTCATAAATACCCTCTCTCTTAATCTTTTTCTAAAACATTTTACTTCTAATAATTTGAGAACGTTTCTACTCAAACTTCATTTTCATAGTAGTAGAGATAATAAAAAACAGACAAGGAAAGATGACCTTTCCAATTTGGATATATATAAGAAAACAAATTATTTAAAAACTAAAAGTTATATTGAATATAACTCTATTAATAGTCCGTAACTGATATAAAGAATGATAATAAGGAAAATACTATTCACTATGGGCTTGCTGATCGTATATTTAGAAGACGTCTTGAACATTAAATACCACAGCATAAACAAATACATAAGCAACTCGCTGCTTAACTTAACAAGCAATGCGTTGTGATACATCCCATTTGTCCAAAACTCTTGAGGGGCGTTGGCAAAGTATCGACTCCATAAGACTTGATAGCCGATGACAATAGGCAGAAAGGCGAAACCTACGACTTTCCAAAAGCTCAAAGCTGCTTTACGCCGATGACCGCTCAGTGGCTTTTTACCATCTTGGCTCATTGGATTACTCGCCCAAATCCTTAGCAGTAAAGTTCGTTTTAAAGGTAAACGCGTATGGTGTGTCTCCGTTTTCACGCAGATGTTGTAACCTTTCTAAAGCTTCCTCTGGCGTGGGCTGATGATTGTCTTCAACCCACCACAATACGTAGGTTTCTTCTGCCAAGCGATGAAACCATTCCCCCTTACGACGCATGAAATCACGATGATGGGTTCGGAACATAAAGTTCTTCAGCGCATCCAGGTCATCCCACACCGACATATTGACGATCATATTTGGGTCATCGAATAGCTTAATGCTGGTCGCATCACCGGATTCGTCTTTGAGTCGCCAAACAAAGCCTTCACTCTGTTCCGCTATACCGTTCACCAAGTCGAGGTTATCGACGAAATCCTTTATCTCCGGTGCATCCAGCGGATACTTTGACAACGCAATATTCAATTGAGCAAGCTTCATTTGATCCTCATTGATCGTTCTTAATAAAAACAGCTATCGACTTTACTTCCACTCCACTCTTCCAACCTGAGCTATCTTTTGCCTTTTCTATATTTTTCAAATTTATAAGATTGTGCGGTTACTCGTCTCACTTCGACGCGCTACCTCTTTTAATTCAAATAACTTTTCAATACCTTTTAACACATTGAAATAAGCAATACGTTTCTGAGCAAATTGAATCATTCAAAAGCGTGACATTCGGCAAAGATGAAACTGTTCTCGATCGAATTCGAAAGCAAGTGACAGCTGGTTAAGGACTTAATATTTATGGATGAACTGATTGCTCAATATACTGGAGCAGATGAAGACTCTCGACTTACTCGTCAGAACATTACGAAGATAGAGTTTGATACCACAATGCACCTACTCGCCCCCTATTTAAAGTCTGGTGTTAATGTATGTGAACTTGGAGCAGCAACAGGTCGCTATTCTCTTAGCTTCGCAAAGATGGGTTGTAACGTGACCTCGGTAGAACTGGTTCCAGACCAAGTAGAGATCTTGAAAAAGAATGCGGAAAGAAAGGACTTACCCATAGATATCCATCTAGGCAGTGCTTGTCACGTCCCTTTCATTGAATCCGGTTCACAAGACCTCTGCGTAATACTTGGTCCTCTGTATCACTTGAAAACCAAGAATGAACGCGATCAAGCAATCAATGAAGCAAAGCGCATCCTAAAACCAAATGGAATCTTAGCGGTAGCGTATATTTCTAGATTCTTCGTTGCAGGACTATTCGCACAAAAGTTTCCTCACCTCGTAACTCCATCGACCTTATCTGAGCTTCATACAAATGGCACAGTCACAGCCTCTGAGGCAGATCGTTTTTTCAGAGTTGGCTACTTTGCTTCTCCTGAAGAAATTGAGCATTTGTTGCGCTCACATGCTTTCAACATCCTCGACCATGCCGCTACCGATGGGTTTGGTCGATATATCTCGGAAGGCATTAATAGTTTTACGCCTTCGCAATATCAAGCATGGTTGGAATATCACTTAAATACATGCCGACAAAGTAGCTTATTAGGCTCAAGCAATCATGGACTCGTCGTTGCTAAGAAAACGATCTAGATATCAACAGAAGATTCAAAACGTATGGCATTTAATGCTCACGTTTTGACATGTCGTCAGAGTGAAATGGGGCTACTACTCCCACTTCACTTTAGAAAATAAAAAGGAAAACCAAATGAAATGTCCGAAATGTAATTCTGACTTTGAACAACTTCAAACTCCGCTAGGTGATGTCGAACGATGCACAGAATGTAAAGGCTTATGGATAGACGCTTACGAAGTGGATGCAATGAAGCCCTTAGCAAATGTGATTGATTCTGGTGATGAGGAAATCGGTAAAGCGTTTAATGTTATCGACCGTATCGACTGCCCAGTCTGTCCAAATAATCAATTGCTTCGTTTAGTAGACCCTAAACAGCCACATATCTGGTTTGAAAGCTGCCCGACTTGTAAAGGTCGCTTCTACGACGCTGGTGAATTTAAAGATCTAGCGACACTCGACCTATCCGATTTTTTCAAAAAGTTCGGCTTGGTTGAGCGTGTTTAGTTGATGACAACACTTGAGATAGACGAGTTAGAGCGTATTCATGAATCAGACGGTTACAATAGAGTAAAAATCGATGTTATCAATCAAGAAACGAGTGAAGTACTGAAAGTGTTTCTCTACTGAACACAAAAACAACCGCTAGAACATTTTGATATACGGGCTGAACTGACTGACGAGCACCTTCTTGAACACGCTACGCTCTATAGATCTCGAAACAGTTCCACTTCGTTCTAAACAGGCACTCATGTAAAAACTCAGCCAATATATTTTTCACGCTTCGACAAAGACATTCAGAAACGAAAAAGCCCCAGCATTTCTGCTGGGGCTTTTAGAATGTGGCGGTGAGTGAGAGATTCGAACTCTCGATACGTTGCCGTATACACACTTTCCAGGCGTGCTCCTTCAGCCACTCGGACAACTCACCGAATCAAATTGTGGTTAGCATCATTGGCTAACGAGGCGCTAATTTAATGATTATGTTCCTGATGGTCAAGGCTAAACACGAAAAAAAGCGCCCTTTTGCGTTTGTTTGCTCACTATCTAGCTAAATTGCATAAAACAGGGGCAATTATGCTTCTTGATAGTAACCAGGAACGCGGAACCAGCGGCGGCACTGATCGAGGAAGTAACCGTAAAGTACACCCATACCACAAGACACAACTGCGTTACTCGCTACTGCCGTGATGATTTGGTCGGTAGACGCGCCTACGGCTAACAAAATGCCTGCGTAGACTGGAGATTGGAACAATACGTAAGCCACCAAGTCAGACACATTCTTCATAAACGAAGAAGGTGACAGTTTGTTACCTTGGCGCAATACCCAATCACGGAACATACCGTAAGGCCATGCAATCGCGATGTTTACCGGGATAGACAATGTGCGTGATGCTAAAGACTGCTCAAACGTCATACCCGAAATCAAGATCTCGATAATCATCCCTGTGATAAAACAAAAAACCACCATAGCAAAGGTATCCGCTGCGGCATTGCGAATACAAAATGGTCCACGAGACTTCATTTACAACCTCTAAAATCAAATACCAATAAAAACGACATCTATAAAATCATTTACTGCATTTAAAACCACATAGCAGTCAATAGCGCTATTAGACCATAAGATTTTCAGTTTATGATTCCGTTTTTAATTATCAGTTGTAAATTAATAACCAACTTTAAGGTTAAAAGTAGCAGCTTTCACCATAATCAGTAAAAACCGCCTTAAATCGACCTAAAATGAAGTTTAAAAACGTAATTTATTTACCAATAAACGACTTAGCTCGCGCAAAAACACAAAAAACCAGAGGAATATCTGGTAAGTGAATTTCAAAAAGATCAGCTTATGCTACTTGGGAGAGTAAATTCAGAGTAAACGCAAAGTTTGTAGAGTTAGGAAGATGGAAAGAAGCCAAAAGTAGTGCAGACAAACGCCCGCACCACTTTGTCGAAATGAATAGACTATTGATCTGCGAGCAGCATAGTCAGTTTGTCGACATCTTCTTGTTCAGGAGCGAGCGCTTTACTTAAATAACCCTCGATACGCTGGATAACCTTATTTAGCTCGTCTGAGACTGTTGGCTGTACACTCTCAAAAATATGAGAGAGCGTTGACATTGCCTGCTCCAAATTGTCGTCATCTAGCGCCATATAGAAGTTCAGCAGTAGTGCCTCTGCGTTTTGTGGCTTGGGCTGCTCGGCACCCTTCTTATCTTGATACTGATAAAGTATTGAAGCGTATCGGTACAACGCATCATCAAGCTCAGATTCAACAATAGGCTTAGCAATAATATGGTTGGCCCCCACGTCAAGCATGCGCTCTTGTGTCTCTTTGAATACATCGGCAGTACAGCCAAAGATCAGCACAGAACTTGCTGGCGTATCCATAGAGCGGATCACGGCAATGGCTCCCACTCCGTCGAGCACTGGCATGTGGTTATCCATTAAGACCAAATCGAACTCTTGCTTCGTTACCTGCTCTACCGCTTGCTGCCCGTTCTCAACACAAACACACACAAAGCCTTTCGAACGTAAGAAGGTCTCCATAATAATGGTGTTGGTACGGTTATCTTCTACGATAAGAGCGCGTAACCCTTGGCAATCGAGTTTATGTGTATTGGTTGATTCCAAAACACCCGCTTCACACGGATTAAGTTCTAGTTCCACAACAAACTTAGTACCAATGCACTCTTGGCTTTGTACTGTAATGCCTCCACCCATGTGTTCAGAAATCTGCTTCACGATCGCAAGCCCCAAGCCTGTGCCGCCAAAACGTCGAGTCGTGGAAGACTCCGCTTGTTCAAACGGTCTGAAGATACGCTTCTGCGCGTCTGGGTTGATGCCGATACCGGTATCTTTCACACTGATGGTCAGCTTGGTTTTGTCATTTTGTACATGCTCTGCCAACTCAACTTCGACAAAGCCTCGGTCTGTAAATTTCACAGCGTTGTTGAGCAAATTAAACAACACTTGACGCAAACGTGCTTTGTCATTGTTGTACCAACGACCTTCCGGCACATTCGAAATAATGCGGAATTGCAGACCTTTTTCAGCGCATAAGGTGTGATAAACACTGTTGATACTGCCGAGGATCGATTCAATTGGGAAAGGCGTGTTATCCAGCTCAATGTGCCCCTGCTCGATCTTCGAATAATCAAGGATCTCATTGAGCAACGTCATCATATGATCGCCTGAATCATACAAGGTGTTGAGATGCTTTCTTTGTTCATCCGTCAGTTGGGTCTTCAACAAGATTTGGGCGGTTCCCAACACGCCATTCATTGGTGTTCGAATTTCATGAGACAAAGTTGCGAGAAAAGCCGTTTTCGCATTGGTGGACGCTTGGGCTTTTACTCTCTCGCGCTCAAGGTAAATGGTTTTCTCGTTAAACTTGGTGATCAGGTGGCCAATCTCGTCTTCGCTGTCATAGGCAATATCGATGATGCCCCCAGTTTTGGAGTCATCCACCTTCTGAGCGATACGTACGATGGGCTCAACAATGTATCGGTTTAACAAGTAGTAACCCACCAGCACACACAAAAGCAAAAATGGGATGATGCCGGTCTCAACACTCATTACCTGATTAAACACTTGATCAGATACTTTGACTTTCGCGTTGACCACGTCCATGCGCCAATCAAAACCACCAAAGCCTAACTGGCTAATGTAAATGTCTTTGGTAAGTTGGAAGTTATGCTCAATAACAACTTGGTCATCAGCATCACGAATCACAACACCCAATGAGTATTGGTTAGTGTGCTCACGAATGAACTGGAATAACGCCTCTAGAGATAAATCTACGGTTGCTACGCCAGCAAAAACACCATCTTTATAGTAAGGCGCAGAAGCGGTGATCATCTGTACCTGAGTGAAAGTATCAATATACACGCCAGACCAACTGACTGATCCTGCGGGCTGGTTTACTACAGACTGGTACCAAGGCTCATTATCGTAGCCACCGGATTCTGGATTGTTGTAGGAGTGAATTTGGTCAAGACTGCCGTTTTCATTCTTATTGAAAAACAAACTCGTGTATTGCCAGCGTTCATCTTTAAGTATCGGTTTTGGCCATAAACCACCACTCACAATGATGTCGTCACTGACTGCGAGTAATTGTGGGATGGTATCTTGAAGTGAAATACTTGGCGTTGGTGTCTGCCCTAACCCCACTAAGCTATTTAAGAGTCCAACTGAACTCGTCAGAGGCCCTTCTATCTGTGAGGCAAGCAATTGGGTACGCAGATCCAGATTACGTTCGAGTTTTTCACGCACTGGAGGCTCGACCACAAGGTACACAACAGAACCAATGGTCGCGATGAAAAAGCACAAATAAAGCGTTAGGGCGAGAATGCTTTTTTTTCTGAGTGACGAACGAATTTCCATAGATGTAGACGAATCATTCCCTAATATCGATTTATCAATAATTGATTGGTAATATGAGCGCAACCAACCAGCCCATTAACAAATGGTATTCTATTTTGAAACTACAAGACATCCTTTCTCTTCCAGAACTTGATGGAAAACTACTAAACCTAGCGAAAACTCAAGGCTTTGTAACGTCTATGGCGTGTGCGCCAAACGTGTTGAATCCTCAAGAGTGGCTGCCATTCCTATGGGGCGGAGAAGAAACCGCACCTTTCTCTGATGGTGAGCAACTAGAACAGTACATCGATGAAATCGTTCAAATGTGGAACCAAACTCGCCCTGCACTTCTAGAAGGTGCGTGGCAATGGCCTGAAGGTTGTGAGTTAGATGATCAAGATATCGTGTCAGCAAACACTCGCGACTTCTGCGAAGGTGTACTTCAAGGCTGGCAAATTACTCGTGATGATTGGGAAAACTTAATGCCTGCAGATAGCGAAGACAGTGCTCTACTAGGTGGTGTTCTGCTTTCTCTTACTATGCTTTACGATCCAGAAACGACTATCGCAACACTTGCAGAACAAGGTATGGAAGGTCTTGAGCAGTTTGAAGAAATCTTCAATGCGATGCCAATGATGCTTGGCGGCCTGACTCAACGCGGTGTAATGCTAGCAGAAGAAGAGTAAACGCTCTGCTCGGTTAAAACAGGCGACATATAATGAAAAAGCTCTCCACACCGGAGAGCTTTTTTGATCAATCAAGAATAACGTGAGGAATGTAGCGCGCCATATCTTGAGTCACTAAACTGCTGTCTTCTCGAATCGAGATCCCTGCAGCTTTGTCATTCACGAGCCAACTGCCAATGAGCGTATGGCTTTGGCCAAATTTGGGTAGCGGATGATATTGCTGAACGATGTTTTGACTCGATTCGTACGGCCCAGGAGTTTTCACTAAACGCTGTTCATTTTTAACGATCTCTATGTTCGCGCCTTCTCGAGAAAACAGTGGCTTAATGACATAGTCTTTCAAACGGCTCGCTTTTGGATCGTTGGCAAAATACGCAGGCAGGAGATTAGGATGATTTGGAAAACGCTCCCAAAGCAGCGGCAACAAGGCTTTATTGGACAGAATCGACTTCCACATCGGCTCTAACCAGTTTACGCTCGATGTTGCTAAATACTTGCTGTATTCCTCTTCGAACATAAATTCCCAAGGATAGAGTTTAAACATCCAGCGGATCGCTCGGTCATCAGCATCCACAAACTGTCCGTCTTCTGTAACGCCAATGTCTTCAACAAAAACAAATGCGGTTGCTAATCCTGCCTCACGTGCGCAATCTTCGAGATATTGCACTGTGCCTTTGTCTTCTTCGGTGTATTTGCAGCAACTAAAGTGCAGAGTTTGTCCCGGTTGCAGTTTGGCGATCTCAGCAAAGCGCTCAATAAGGAAATCTTGCAGAATATTAAACTGGTCCGCACTTTGGTGGATGCGGCCTTTGTTGACGATATCTTCTAGCCACACCCACTGCCAAAAGCCAGTCTCAAACAGCGACGTTGGCGTATCTGCGTTGTTTTCTAATAACTTTGCAGGAGAGGAACCGTTGTACGCAAAATCCATTCTCGAATAGAGAGAAGGCTCTCTTCGCTGCCAAGAAGAAGCGACTTGTGACCACATGGCTTCAGGAATGGCGCATTGAGTCAGTAATCGCTCACTTCTTATTACTTGATCCACGATTTCTAGGCACATTTGATGAAGCTCCTCGGTTGGCGCTTCAATATCTTGCTCTATTTGCGAAAGGGAAAACTGATAATAAGCACTCTCATCCCAGTAGGGTTGGTCATACATTGAATGAAAGCCAAAACCAAACTGGCGTGCCAATTCACGCCAGTTTTCTCTTTCTTGTATTTCTCGTCGAAACATCGCTGTTAACCGCCACGACTCACAGACACCGCTTTACCAAATCCGCCTCGGGACATGGCACGGCCAATCGTACCGCCGCCTCGCTTGTTTAGGTTACTTGTCGCGACTTTGGTGGATTGATTACGGTAAGAACCGTAGAACTGCCCTGCACCGTTGTAATACTTAGACTTGTAGCGATACATCGGCTCTGAATAGTAGCTTTTGTTGTATCCACTCAAACCACTCACTGCACGGCTGAAAAAGTAACCACCCACAAACGGAACGTAAGAACGATGGCGTGAGCTGTAATAACAATCGTCTTCATAGAAATCGTCTTCACATTCGAACTCATTGTTATAGCGTGGTGCGTTTTCTTCCGCTCTGGCCATTGCTTCTTGGTAAGCGATTTCACATTGTTCGCTGAACTCTGGCGCGTCCGATTTACATTCATCCGCATCGGCATAGATATAGCCTTCGGTTTTCGACTCATGCGTTGCCAGAAAAAAGATACCGCCAAAAGCGACGAATGGAATGATTCGTCCAACTTTAAAGCTTTTGTCCATTGAAGAACGTTTGACGTTAGAACTGCGTTTCATCGCTCCTCCTAATACGTCATACAAGCCGCGTTCAGCACGCCGACAGATACCGAAACAGCAGCCAGAACAATGCCCGCCGGTACTTCATCGTTCTCAATGCGCTCCGAGACTTTTGGCAAAAGAATGAAGCGCACAATACCGAATGCGATGATCTGCGCAAGCATGGCTACAACGCCCCACACCATAAAATCGACGATGTTAACTGAGTTAGTCGCAGCACCTGCAATCGCAACGCAGTAGCCTAGAAAAGCACCGCTTAATGCAACGGCAGCGGCAGTGTTCTTTTCTTCTTTGATCAAATGCCACTCATCGTATGGAGTCAGTTTGACGTAGATGAATTTGAACGCCAGTACGAAAATAATCGACACCGAAAAATAGAGAAGAAAGTTAGGGAAACCTGCCAACAGGTTGGCAATCATATGCATTATTTGTCCTTGTTCATGTCTGTCCAAGCGAAATCATCAATTCGCTCGTCGGCAATATAAAACAGTTTGGTGTTTGGCGGCACTTGAGCGCTAAGTTCAGGGTTTAACTCAATACCGCTGCCAAGATCGAAGGCGATCAACGTCGCTTGATGATGCTTCTTAATAAAACCAAAGATCGTTTCAACATTCGTGGTTGGTTGATCGTCAGGGTAAATCACAGAGTACTGAGTCATACCGCGTGTCGAAGCGAGTAACTCTTGGTGCAATGCACTGGAACCCGGATCCACTGCCGCTTTAGCAAGCATCTCTGCACCAACTGCAGGAATACACTCTGCTTTCGGACAGTGCTGGCTAAGTAAGCGACCCAAAGCATCATCTTTAAAATAGGCAAGCAAGTGTGCATCAGGATTCACAGAGGCACAATACAAGGCGGCTGAGAGGGTAATATCATCGGTGAGATTATCAACAATGATACAGTTAGCTCCGATGATATTAGCGTTCTTCATCTCTTGCGCGTCGGTGTAACTGTTCACCTTGATAAAACCAATCTCACCAGGTAATGGGTTTTCAATGTCTGAACGGCTACACAAAACGATTGGACGTTTGCCGTGTTCTTCATGTTGCAACATACGGATCAGATGCATGGTACGTGCGCCATTCCAACCCAGTAATACGATATGGTTTTCCACTCTTACTCTCCGTTTCCCTAGTATGCCTGCTCGCCAATAATCAATAGCACCGCCCGCCACTCGTCCCAAAATGGCTGCAAATAAACTCAATCCACCCGGGATAATAAACAACACCACAACCCACTTACCCATATCACTTGAGGGTGACAAATCGCCATAACCAACCGTTGAAGCGGTCACCATGAGGTAGTAAATGAAGTTAGAGAAGTTATCGGTCAGAGCATGCTCTCCGGCGAGAGTCAACAACGACCATGAGATGGCAATGTATGCGCCACTAATAACGAGTAGGTTTCGGTTGCTCAATTTGAAAAGGTGAGCACTAAACCACTTTTTCAGTACTAGCCATACAGCCATAAGTGTCCGATTCCTTTCTGATTGCTATAACTAAATACTAACCTATTGATTGTAAGAAACAAAAAAACCAGCCATATTCGGCTGGTTTTTGAGATTTGTCTTAACAAACCGCAGTCTAAATAACGGAAAGATTAAGCGTTACCTTTTACCTGCATGTTCAACTGCTCAGCAAAATCTAGCATGCGGTTCAGTGGGATAAGTGATTTCACACGTAACGCTTCATCAACGAAGATTTCGTGCTCTGCACCACCTTCATTCAGTGCTTTTTCAATCGCTTTAAGACCGTTCATTGCCATCCAAGGACAGTGAGCACAGCTGCGACATGTCGCGCCCGCGCCTGCCGTTGGTGCTTCAATCAGTTCTTTCTCTGGCACTAGCTGTTGCATCTTGAAGAAGATACCTTTGTCAGTCGCAACAATCATTTGTTGATGAGGAAGCTCTTTCGCTGCCTTGATTAGCTGACTCGTAGAGCCAACCGCATCTGCTAGTTCAACCACGCTCGCTGGAGACTCTGGGTGCACTAGGATTGCCGCGTCTGGGTAAACACTCTTCATCTTGCGTAGCGCATCTGCAGAGAACTCATCGTGAACAACACATTCACCTTGCCATAGCAACATGTCAGCGCCAGTTTTGTTTGCAATGTAAGAACCTAAGTGGCGGTCAGGGCCCCAGATGATAGGCTTATCTTCTGCGTCCAGGTGTTCAACAATCTCTAGAGCGATGCTTGATGTAACTACCCAATCTGCGCGTGCTTTTACCGCTGCAGATGTGTTTGCGTAAACCACAACCGTATGGTCTGGATGCGCATCACAGAACTCGCTGAACTTGTCCGCAGGGCAACCAAGATCAAGTGAACATTCTGCTTCTAGCGTTGGCATTAGAATGCGCTTTTCTGGTGTCAAGATCTTCGCAGACTCACCCATAAAGCGAACACCACCAATGATCAGCGTACTTGCTGGATGACGGTTACCAAACTTTGCCATTTCTAGCGAATCACCAACAAAACCGCCAGTCTCTTCAGCCAGAGCTTGGATCTCAGGATCGGTATAGTAGTGAGCGATAAGTACCGCGTCTTTTTCTTTAAGCAGCTTTTTGATTCGCTCGATGTAATCGGCTTTTTCTTCTTGGCTTAATGGGATTGGTTTTGGTGGGAATGGGTAAACTGTGTCGATTTTATCTAATATGTGGCTCATTGCTCTTGCTCTACGCAACTTCCTTTAATCCGAGTATTGTAACCTTGTTGATTTTCAAAAACCAACCCGTAACCGGAATTTATAGCAGTCTAGCCGTATATCTTTGTTGTAAGTAACAATTCTAATTGTTGCTCATGAACATTCGTTGCATGAATCATTCTTCTTTTAAAGTCGTAAAGCCAATGCAAAGAAAAAGGGAACCGAGGCTCCCTTTTTAATCATCTTGATATTGCTTAGGCGTCGTTACTTCAGCTTAGAGCTTGCAACTTTCGCCGAGGCGCTGCCTGGGTACTCGTCGACCACTTGCTGATAGTATTTCTTCGCTTGTGCGTCATTATTGTTGCGCTCAGCGATATCACCTAATTTAACCAACGCATCTGCACGCTTGTTGGAATCTTTGTAAGAAACCACCGCTGCAAAGCTCTTCACGGCATCTTTATCCTGCTTCTTCGCGAAGTACAACTGACCTAGCCAGTAATGTGAATTCGCTGAATATGTTGAATCAGGATAGTCCTTTTGGAACTGTTGGAAGGCAGCGATAGCACCGGTGTAGTCGCGTTTTTTAAGGATTAAATCCACCGCGTCTTGGTAAGCCGTTTGTTCATCGGCATTCGATGTGTACTTACCGCCAGTTTCCGCTGGTTTGGTTTCTTTAACAGGTGCGGCTTTCATTTCGCCACGCACTCGATCAAGCTCCACAAACAGCTCACGTTGACGCTTAAGCATTTGCTGCATCTCGTAGTTGTTGCGCTCTAATTGACCACGTAGATCACTGATCTCTTGTGCCATTTGGTCAACTTGTTCTTGCATTTGAAGCTGAACGCGGTTGCGGTTTTGCAACAAGCGCTCTAAACGCTCGATGTCGCTTTCGGAAGAAGATCGAGTAGATACTGATGATGTGCTGTTGAGATCTGATACTGGAGCTGGTGCAGCGAACGCGAAGTTCGCTGCACTTGCCAGTAACGTAAGCGTAACAGCGCGCTTAGTGTTACTGAACATGAGGTTTACCTCGAATTAGTATACTAGAACCGCACGACGGTTCTTAGCGTAAACATCTTCAGATTGACCTAGAAGAAGTGGCTTCTCTTCACCGTAGCTAACGATAGAGATTTGATCAGCTTGAACACCTAGTGCTTGTAGGTAGTTTGATACTGCTTCTGCACGACGCTCACCTAGAGCGATGTTGTACTCAGGAGTACCGCGCTCATCTGCGTGACCTTCGATCGTTACTTTAAGAGCAGGGTTCTTGCTTAGGTAAGAAGCGTGAGCTGCTAGCATCTCTTCGTAATCACCAGCAATTGTTGAGTTATCAAATGCGAAGTAGATTGTTTGAGTTTCACGTAGCGCTTGCTCTTTTAGCTCTTGCTCTGTTAGCTGGCTGTTTGGATCGATCGGAGTAACGACTGTTGTTTCTGCAGCACCAGTGTTTGTCTCAGCACCCGTGTTAGAAGCAGCGTCATCGCTTGAGCTACATGCTGTCATAGCCATCACAGGAATCGCGATTAGTAGCCCTTTTAGAACCTTGTTCAGTTGCATCTTATTTTCCTTTATTAATCAATTTTTCTTACTACAAAAACGGTGACCACGCGGGAGCTCTTACACGCCCATTAGTTGCCGGTAATCTAGCTTTAAATCGACCATCAATTGACACCATCGATAGTACGTTTTTCTTGTTGTAAATCGAGCTATAGATAACCATGCCACCATTTGGGGCAATGCTCGGAGACTCATCAAGCAACGTTTTTGTTAGCACCTGAAGAGCACCTGTTTCCAAATCTTGTTTGGCCAAGTTGAAACCCGAATCACTGCGATTCACCATGACTAGGAATCGGCCGTCAGGAGTGATTTGACCACCCAAGTTTTGACTGCCTTGCCAAGTCAAGCGATTAGTCGAACCGCTGCCCAAATCTACTTTATAAATCTGAGGTTTACCACCCCTGTCAGATGTGAAAATCAGCGATTTGCCATCAGGGTGCCAGTATGGTTCTGTATTATTTGATCTGCCACGCGTAATTTGTGTCAATTTGCGTGTTTTTAGATCCAAAGTGTAAACCTGAAGTGAGCCAGTCTTAGAAAGCACAAGGGCTAACTGGCTGCCGTCCGGCGAGAATCTTGGCGCACCATTATGACGAGGGTATGACGTGACCTTCTCGCGTTCACCGGTGTAGATGTTCATGATGAAGATCTCGGCCTGACCATTCTGGAAACTTACGTAAGCCAGTTTCTGACCATCTGGAGACCATGCTGGAGACATAAGCGGTTGCTTAGATTGAAGCACTAGGCGCTCGTTGTAGCCATCATAATCCGCCACGCGAAGTTGGTAAGGGAAGTTATCCTTATCGTTCACCACCACGTAAGCGATACGTGTCATAAACGCACCACGCTCACCCGTTAGTTGCTCGTAGACAAGGTCAGAGATACGGTGCGCGTACTCACGCATGCGTGGCCCTTCAACCGTAGCTACTTTGTTGAACAGAACATGATCTTTAGAAAGTACCAGCTCCCCGTCGCCACCAAGTGCTTTGCTATTGCCGCCAGTCAATTGACCGCGAACAACGTCAACCAATTGGTAGTTCACAACGTAGTTGCCCTGCTCGTTCTTTTTGATTGAACCCGTAAGCAGCGCATCAACCCCAAGGCCAGTCCACGCATCAAAGTTAACCTCTGATTCGTTGAATGGTGTTTGTGGCATCTTGCTAGTTGGTACCGGGCTGAACTTACCACTGCGTTGCAAGTCTGAAGCAATCACAGCAGAGATGTCCGTTGGAAGAGGTTCACTGCCTTCCCATTTAAATGGAACAACAGCAATTGGTCGTGCTGAATCAATACCATCGGTAATGACTAGCTCTAATGCGGCGTGAGCCACACTTGTCAGACTGCCAAGCAGTACAAACATTCCTAGTAAAAGGCGTTTAATCACGTCTCAGTTCCTTTTAGTCCAAAGCAACAGTTAAGTTGATGTCTTTCAATTTTTCGTTGACCGCTTCTTCTGACGATTTAGGGAAAGTCCCTACCTGCGCAATCGCACTCTTCGCAGCCGCACATACTCGGGCGTCGCCGTCTAATATGGTCACGCCAGCAACCATCATGTCTGTCCCTGTTGGGATCAGTTTGATGTTTACCCTACACTCCTTTCCCAGCAAGTAATCATCCTTAATCAGCCTTTGCTGAATGTTCTGTTTATAGATGGATGACATACGAGAAAGTTCATCGTCAATGAATTGGTTACGAGCCGCACTGTTTTGGCTTGCCTCACTTTCAAGGCCTGCAAAAATATCATCCAGTGCAGCTTCTTGCTCTTTACGCTCACGCTCTAATCGCTCAAGACGCTCTTTCTCTTGGCGTGCCTTTTCTGCGGCCTCTTTCGCTGCCTTTTCTTTCGCGATGCGTTCTTGCTCGGCTTTCGCAGCGGCTTCACGTTCACGTTTCGCTTTTTCTTCAGCTTCTTTCGCAGCTTTCTCTCGCGCTACGCGTTCTTGTTCCGCTTTTGCGGCCGCTTCTTCTTTGGCCTTACGCTCTTGTTCGGCTTTCGCTGCTCGCTCTTTCTCTTTGCGAACACGCTCTTCCTCAACTTTGCGTTCTTGTTCTTTCTTCTTGCGAGCAGCTTCGGCTTCTCGAGCGGCTTTGGCATCTTTCGCCTGCTGCTCTTTTAGCTTACGGATCTGTTCTTCTTCAGCTTTGCGGTTTTTCTCAAGCTGCTCAGCTTCACGTCTCAATTTATCTAGACGATCTTGCTCTTTCTTCGCGGCTTTTTCGCGTTGCTGACGAATCTCGTTCGCTTGTTTCTGAACAAGTTTTGGATCAATCACCACAGCCTGAACCATCTGGCCAGTCGGCTCTGGTTTCGACATAGTGAAGTCCGTCCCCCAAAGTAGAGCCACGACTAATAGCGCGTGCAAACCAACCGATATTGCTATCGGCTTGGTGTACTCTTTGGATTTTTTCTTGTTATCTTTCATAGATGTTCGATGTCTATTCCCTGATATCGGTCATCAGACCCACTTTTGGGATGCCTGCACGACTTAACTCGTCAAGCAAAAGTACAACGTCGGCGTATGGCGTCGCTGCATCACCACCTACCGCAACAGGTGAATCAGGTTTAATCTCACGCTCGGCTTTCACGCGCACAATCACGTCTTGTAGTGATAGACCGCGTTGAACCTCTTCATCATTCACGCTTAAGCCTAAATTGCCGTCACGATCGATTTCAATGATGATGAAGCTGCTGTCTGTATCACCAGCCAAGTCTTGCATAGATTCAGCCGTTGATGTCTGCGGAAGATCCACATCCACACCTTGAGTGACAAATGGAGCGGTCGCCATAAAAATGATCAGCAGAACGAGCATCACGTCGATGTATGGTACGACGTTGATCTCTGCGGTCATTTTACGCTTTTTAGGTTGGTAACCCGCCATGCTCTATTCCTTACTTGCGCTGTCTCGACCCGCCATCGCTTGACGGTGCAGGATGCTGTGGAATTCTTCAGAGAAAGTCGCGTAAGTGTGCTCTAGCTTACTTACTTTGTTGCTAAGACGGTTGTATGCCATTACTGCAGGAATTGCAGCAAATAGACCCATTGCAGTTGCAATCAGGGCTTCTGCGATACCTGGCGCTACCATTGAAAGCGTTGCTTGCTTTACTTCACCTAAAGCGATGAACGCATGCATGATGCCCCAAACCGTACCAAACAGACCAATGTATGGGCTGATAGAACCGACCGTTGCAAGGAATGGTAAGCTGGTTTCCAGTTCATCAACTTCACGAGCAACAGCAACGCGCATTGCACGGCCAGTGCCTTCCATGATGTAAGCTGGCGAGTTCGCGTTGCTCTTACGTAAACGAGCAAACTCGGTAAAACCTGCGTAGAAGATTTCTTCTGTACCTGTGATGTCGTCTTTACGACCTTTCACTTTCTGGTAAAGCTGAGAAAGATCAGTACCCGACCAGAATTTGTCTTCGAATGACTCCGCATCTTTTGATGCTTGAGATAAGACTTTGCTGCGCTTAATGATCATAGCCCATGATGCGATTGACATGCCGAGCAGTGTCAACATCACAAGCTTTACCAACAGACTGGCCTGAAGAAAGAGATCTAAAATGGAAATATCAGCAGTCACTATTTGTTAGCTCCGAATTGATAAATGATGGAATCGCAATTGGCTTCATTTTCTTATTATCGATACATGCTACCTTAACCATTGCCTTGCACAATGTTCTGCCTTCATCATTGACTAACTCTTGACAGAATTGCAAAGAAGCACGTTTTATTTCTGACACTCGGGTTAGAACGGTCAAATGCTCGTCCAGCCTTGCCCCTTGGTTGAAATCGATATCCATGTGTCGGACAACAAAGCCAATGTTTTGTTCCAGTAACACATGTTGAGAAACGCCTTTTGCACGCAACATCTCAGTGCGTGCGCGTTCAAAGAATTTTAAATAATTTGAGTGATATACAACGCCACCCGCATCCGTGTCTTCGTAATACACAGTGATCGGCCAGCGAAAGGGATTTGATGTGCCTTGCAAGGGAGTACCAATATATTCAATTCTTTAAAGCAATTACTATAACTGAAGCGGCAGTAATTGGTACTGAGGTAAGGGAATATTTTTGAAATTTGTAGAAAAAATAAAAGCCAGACAATACGTCTGGCTTTTATTCGATGATTTAGTAACCGACTTTATTTCAGAGTGTAACGCTTACATGAAATACAGTGCAGTTAGATAAATTAAGATAGCGAGCGAGAAATAAGGACTGAACAGCACCTGCCAGTACCAATTTCTTGGCTTGAAGCCCACACCATATACCATGCTTGAGCACACTGCCCAAATCAGTGCTGGTGCGATAAACGCATTAAAGCCACCAATTTCTCGATGGTATGCGTTCGGATCCCACATCACCAATCCTACATGCATAAATCCAAGGATTAAGGCCAAGACTCTTAGTAGAGTCTTGTCCATTGGTGCGTGAAGTTTCGCTACCTTGTCAGCGAGATTACTCACTGTCTTTATCCATCATTTCTGAGTGCTCTAACCAAAGAGCGTTGATGATACCGAATGCACAAGCAAGTAGTACACCTAGAATCCATGCGAAATACCACATAGTAATAGCTCCTTAGTATAGTGAGTTTTTGTTTTCTTCGATGAACTGGTCATCCAAGCGGCCAAACATCTTGTAGTAAGTCCAAGACGTGTAAGCAAGGATGATAGGAACCATAACAAACGCTACGCCTGTCATTAGGTTCAGAGTCAGTTCAGATGAAGTTGCATCCCACATTGTCAGACTTTGGCTTGGCATTAGGTCTGAAGGCATTACGAATGGGAACATTGCGATACCAGCAGTAAAGATAACACCAGCGTTACCTAGGCTTGACGTTAGGAATGCGATGCCACACTTCTCTAGGCGAGATGCCAATACAGCTAGAAGCGGCATAGCAACACCCAGTACAGGTGCAGCCCATAGTAGTGGGTAAGCTTCGAAGTTGTTCATCCACGCACCTGCTTCACGGATAACCTCTTTGTTAAGAGGGTTAGAAGCCGCTGCAGTGTCGATGCCACCTACGATAACGTAGCCTTCGATGCTTTGGATCCAGAAACCAGCAACCACAAATGCAACCACTGTTAGTAGACCAGTAAGCTGAGCTACGTTACGAGCACGAGTATGTACTTCGCCAGTTGTCTTCATTTGAAGCCAAGTTGCACCTTGCATCAGGATCATGAACAAGCTTACTAGACCACATAGCAGAGCAAATGGGTTTAGTAGACCAAAGAATGAACCGTGGTACGTTGGCATTAGGAATTCGTTCAACTGGAATGGAACACCTTGTAGAAGGTTACCAAACGCTACACCAAAGATGATTGGTGGAACGAAGCCACTGATTGAGATACAGATATCCCAAGTGTTACGCCATTTTTTATCTTCAATCTTTGAACGGTAATCAAGACCGATTGGACGTAGCCAAAGTGCCGCTAGGGTCAGGATCATCGCTAGGTAGAAACCAGAGAACGATGTCGCGTAAACCAAAGGCCATGCTGCGAACAATGCACCACCAGCAGTGATAAGCCATACTTGGTTACCATCCCAGTGAGGTGCGATCGAGTTAATCATCACACGACGTTGTGTGTCGTTTTTACCGATAATAGGTACAAGCGCGCCCACACCCATATCGAAACCGTCTGTAATTGCAAAACCAACTAGTAGAACACCGATCAGTACCCACCAGATGAATCGCAAGATTTCGTAATCAAACATCTTGTTGTCTCCTTGTCTTACGCTTCTACTTGGCGACTAACTTTGTCTTCAACAGAGTCAGCGTTTTGCTCGAAGTGGTAGCGACCAGTTTTCAGGCTGCTTGGACCTTTACGAGCGAATTTCACCATTAGGTATACTTCTGCAATTAGGAATGCAGTGTATAGCGCTAGGATTGCAAATAGTGAAGTCCAGATTTCACCTGCTGTTAGTGCTGATGCAGCAACGTGTACCGGTAGGATTTCACCTACAGCCCACGGTTGACGACCGTATTCAGCAACGAACCAACCTGCTTCAATCGCAATCCATGGAAGTGGAATGCTGAATAGTGCAGCTTTAAGAATCCAAGGTTTCTGTTCGATCTTCTGACGACATGTTTGGATGAATGACGCACCAAATACGAATAGCATGATGAAGCCACACGCAACCATGATACGGAACGACCAGAATAGCGGCCATACTGTTGGGATTGAGTCATCCGCAGCAGCTTGGATTTGGTCTTCAGTCGCATCAACAACGTTGTCTGTGTAACGTTTTAGAAGTAGGCCGTAACCTAGGTCACCTTTCACTTCGTCAAACGCAGTCATGTTTGCTTCAGACTTGTCGCCTGCACGCAGTTTTTCAAGCAATTCGTACGCGTACATACCAGTACGGATACGGTCAACGTGCTCTTCACGTAGATCGTGTAGACCAGTTACTTGCTCGTCAAATGAACGCGTTGCGATGATACCCATAACGTAAGGGATCTTGATTGCGTAATCGGTGTTCATTGTTTCTTGGTTTGGTAAACCGAACAGTGTGAACGCCGCTGGTGCTGGTTCTGTGTGCCATTCAGCTTCTACTGCTGCTAGCTTCACTTTTTGAACTTCACCAAGCTCGTAACCAGATTCATCACCTAGCACGATTGTAGACAGGATTGCTGCCATACCGAAAGAAGCTGCGATCGCAAACGAACGACGAGCGAACGCCACATCACGACCTTTCAATAGGTAGTAAGAACTGATGCCTAGAACGAACATTGCACCACACGTGTAACCAGATGCTACTGTGTGTACAAATTTAACTTGCGCTACAGGGTTTAGTACAACGTCTGCGAAGCTCACCATTTCCATACGCATGGTTTCAAAGTTGAACTCAGCGCCAACTGGGTTTTGCATCCAGCCGTTCGCGATAAGAATCCAAAGTGCAGAGAAGTTAGAACCCAGAGCAACCAACCAGGTTACCGCTAAGTGTTGACGTTTTGATAGACGATCCCACCCGAAGAAGAATAGACCAACAAAAGTTGACTCCAGGAAGAAAGCAACCAGTGCTTCGATCGCCAGTGGTGCACCGAAGATGTCACCTACATAGTGGGAGTAGTAAGACCAGTTCGTACCAAACTGGAACTCCATGGTAAGGCCGGTAGCCACACCAAGTGCAAAGTTAATACCGAACAGCTTACCCCAGAACTTGGTCATGTCCTTGTAGATTTGCTTGTTCGTCATTACGTACATCGATTCCATAATGGCCAAAAGGAAGGCCATACCAAGGGTCAATGGTACGAATAGGAAGTGATACATCGCTGTCAGTGCAAACTGCAACCGCGACAGATCAACTACGTCAATCATGGTAACTCCTATGTGTCGGCTGAATGACACTCTCTACATATTGCAATCCATACACAAGTGTTATTCACACTTGAAAAATGTTGAATTATCACAACTCTTTGTTGCAAAAATGTGCTTCATTGGTTAGTTAATTGTTAAGCATCAGCTAATATAGCTGGGCCTAATATTACTGCTAAAAACAGTTTGTTTCAAAAGGTTTATGGCGGGAAACCGCTTTGATGTATATCAATGTTTGTGCGCTGAATTTGAACAAAAATCCATCACATTGATCCAGATCAATCGATATTGGAAGAGTATGTTAAGAGAGAGTAATCAGGAGAGAAAATAATCAGTTAGGCAGGAACATAGAGTTAACAATCTATAAGTTTTTCTTACCTATTTAGTATTAGAGCAAATTAAATAAATGAGAGGTTGGTCAACATTGGGGAAACGCTGAGCGCCAAGCGCTCAGCGATGAAATCTTACTTTTCAATTCCGAAATGCAAATAAGCGCGGTCAGTGGCAATTCTACCACGAGGCGTGCGCTGTAAATAGCCTTGTTGGATAAGATATGGCTCAAGGACGTCTTCTATGGTGTCTTTCTCTTCACCAATCGCCGCTGCCATGTTGTCTAACCCTACCGGGCCACCACCAAACTTCTCCATAATCGCAAGAAGCAGTTTTCGGTCCATGTAATCAAAACCTTTAGCGTCGACATCGAGCATATTCAGCGCTTTGTCTGCCACTTCCGCGCAGATGTGTCCATTGCCCTTTACTTCGGCATAGTCACGAACACGGCGTAGCAGTCGGTTAGCAATACGCGGCGTACCACGGGCACGGCGAGCAACTTCTAATGCGCCTTCCGCTTCCATCGACAAGCCCAAGCAATCTGCACTGCGTTGAACGATGTCTTGTAGGTCTTTCACTTTGTAGTATTCAAGACGCTGCGTAATACCGAAACGGTCTCGAAGTGGCGAAGTCAAAGAACCTGCACGCGTTGTTGCACCGATCAGAGTAAAAGGAGGCAGATCGATCTTGATAGAACGAGCTGCTGGACCTTCACCAATCATGATGTCCAATTGGTAGTCTTCCATCGCTGGATACAACACCTCTTCAACCATTGGGCTTAAGCGGTGAATCTCGTCAATGAACAGCACATCGTTTTCTTCTAAGTTAGTCAACAGCGCCGCCAAGTCCCCTGCTTTCTCAAGCACTGGGCCAGAAGTGGTGCGAATGTTCACTTCCATCTCATTAGCGACGATGTTCGCAAGTGTGGTTTTACCCAAACCTGGAGGACCAAATATCAAAAGGTGGTCGAGCGCTTCATTTCGCAATTGAGCGGCTTTGATGAAAATCTCCATCTGATCACGCACGTGATCCTGACCTTGGTAATCCGCCAGTTTCTTAGGACGAATCGCACGGTCGATGACATCTTCATCACGAAACGAAGGATTCTCTGGCGCGATTAAACGATCGGCTTCAATCATATTGTTCCCTTGGGCTTTCCGTTACACCATTGATTTTAGTGCTTCACGGATCAGTTGCTCACTGGTCATATCCGGTTTAGCGATCTGAGAAACCACTTTCGACGCTTGAGTCGGCTTGTAACCTAGAGCTAGAAGCGCACTGATTGCTTCTTCTTCAGCGTTGCTGGATGTCGAACCAGAATCCGCAGGAGCAGCATCGGTAAACGGCGTAAATAGATCGCCAGCGCCCCACCCTTTCAGACGGTCTTTCATTTCTACAACTAGGCGTTCAGCTGTCTTCTTACCAACGCCAGGCAGCTTCACCAACGTTGAAATGTCTTCACGCTCAACGCAAGAAACGAATTGGCTCGCTGTCATACCAGAAAGGATACCCAGACCTAGCTTAGGACCAACACCGTTCGCTTTGATCACTTCACGGAACAGCGCACGTTCTTTGACTGTGTTGAAACCGTAAAGCAATTGCGCGTCTTCACGCACAACAAAGTGAGTATAAATAATGGCTTCTTCACCGACATTTGGCAGTTCGTAGAAACAGCTCATTGGCATCTGAACTTCATAACCAATGCCATTAACTTCAATTAAAACTTCAGGTGGTTGCTTTTCAAGCAGAGTGCCGCGAAGACGTCCAATCACTATAAATACTCTTTGGAAATGAATTTGCGACAGGATAATAAAGAACTGGATAGACATCCAGTCCTTTATGCGGTGGGGTTAGATTTTTGAGACAACTTGATCAAGCTGTTGAGTCAGATTGCGCACCGCGACCACTTGCCCGTTCAGTTCGTTGCCGTATTGCGCGACAGTTTCGGCAATGGTTTTGGTGTTCACTACGCCGTTAGCTACTTCACTGCTGGATTCATCTAACTCTTTTAATGCCGTCATTTGCGTTGCCATGATGCCAGACAGACTCTGCACATCATGAGAGATGGTGGTAACTTGCTGAATGATGGTGTTCATTCGCTCTGTACTAGACGTCACGACGCTTTGACCATGCTTCACTTCTTGCTCACTGCGATCAAGCAAGTTCCGAATTTCCACCGCCGATTGACTGCTCTTAGCCGAAAGCTCTCGCACTTGGTCCGCAACGACCGCAAAACCTCTGCCCTGCTCACCCGCTCTCGCCGCTTCAATAGCGGCATTCAGAGCGAGCAAGTTGGTTTGTTCCGCAACCGACGTAATCAAGTCCGCCACTTTCATGATGTCTTCATGGCTGGTAATGATCTGGCTGATCGCTTGGGTAGAGTCCTCCAATAATTCCGAGCTTTTCTCAGCTTGTTGATGAACGCCCTCACTCTTCTCGCGCAGCTCTTCGACAAACTTGCTGGACTCTTCAATTCCAGTCGCCATGTGATGCACTTGCTGACTCATTTGCTCTGCCGCGCTAGCTTGAGATTCACTGTTTACATTAAGGGCATTCACTTGAGCATCCAATTGTGATGATTGTTCGTCCAACACTTGGGAGACTTGTTTCAACTCATTTGAGTTTTTATTAGCTTGCTCTAATACTTCCGCTAAATGCAGCTCCCCTTCTGTGGCCTTTTGCGCCACCAATTCACTTTCAGCCTTTGCTTGCTCTGCACTTTCAATCGCTATGTCTCGCTGCTTGGCGGTAAAGGCTTGTGCAATACAAATCACCACCAGCGGTAACACAGTGCCTGACCATATTTCCACGCGCTGCGCAGATTCTGACAACACGAGTTGGGGAAAACCAAAACCAGACACATGCTGATACGTCATTACCGCAGAAAGCACTATCACTAACGCGCTCCAAGAGATCGCCATGATACGAGTGCCAGATAAAAAGAAAGCGACGACTAACAAAGGCACCCAGTAAGTCTGGGTTGAATCGACCACGCCACCACTTTGATAGATGATGTTGAGCGCATGCACTGACATGCCAACAAAACCAAGATTGAGCGACAATGCTGGTTGCTTGAACCATCTCAGGCTGAAGGCGGATATCAGTTCGAGTGCGATTAAGAGTACTGAGGTGAAAATTAAGCTTTCATGCCCATGTTTGGACCATTTGATCAGGCTGTAGATCCCGACGAGAAAAGCGATGAAGGTAAATAGAGAGAGGATGTCTGCTTGACGTTGTTGTGTTCTTGTCCATTGAGTTTGGCGCGGCATAAATGCACTGCGCCACAGCGTGGCTGGATTCATGTTCAATCTTCCTTGATTGATTTCTTATTAGACCTCTGACCACTATAGTTTTGTAACATTTTCTCAACAAATTTAATCCTTAAATCTGTCTGAGATGTCTCATTTTTAATACGAGAACACGCCTAACGGTAACGACCTTTTCTTGCACTGGTTGCTTTGCCTGCGAGCGCTACTAGCGTCTTATTCGTGTTAGCGTGACAAATGGCAACACCCAACGCATCGGCAGCATCGGCTTGAGGCTTAGCTGGCAATTTAAGCATGTGTTGAACCATATGTTGAACCTGAACTTTGTCTGCGCCACCTGTGCCCGTTACCGCTTGTTTAATAAGACGAGCCGCGTACTCATGCACCGGAAGATCCGCATTCACAGCCGCCACAATTGCGCTACCACGCGCCTGCCCTAGCTTTAGTGCAGAATCGGCATTCTTCGCCATAAACACTTGTTCGATGGCAAATACATCCGGTTGAAACTGGGTGATGATTTCCGTCACGCCTGCGTAGATTTGCTTGAGACGACCTGGCAGCTCTTTTTCTGAAGTGCGAATACATCCGCTGCCTAGATATTGCAAATGACGACCTTGCTGGCGAATCACGCCATAACCGGTAATACGAGAGCCTGGGTCAATACCCAAAATAATTGACATGAAGAGTCCTAATCAATAACTCACTAAATTTATTAGAATATATGCCATTAAAACAAAAACTCCCGCAGGTGCGGGAGTTTTTTCTTTAATTGTTGTGCGCTTATTCTGCGTCTTTTTCTTTCGCAACTGTCACTGCAATCGCTAGCTCTTCTAGAGCCGCTGGGTTTGCAAGGCTTGGAGCGTCTGTTAGTAGACACGCCGCTGCAGTTGTTTTAGGGAACGCGATAACGTCACGGATGTTCTCTGTACCACATAGCAGCATCACTAGACGGTCTAGACCGAATGCAAGGCCAGCGTGTGGAGGCGTACCGAATTTTAGAGCGTCCAGTAGGAAGCCGAATTTCAGTTGTTGCTCTTCTGCATTGATACCTAGGATATCGAATACCGCTGCTTGCATTTCTGCGTTGTGGATACGTACAGAACCGCCGCCCACTTCGTAGCCGTTTAGAACCATGTCGTATGCGTTTGAGTTCGCTACTGCTGGGTTCGCTTTTAGCTCTTCCGCAGTCACACCTAGAGGTGATGTGAATGGGTGGTGCATTGCGTGTAGGTTGCCTTCGTCGTCTTCTTCGAACATTGGGAAGTCAACAACCCATAGTGGAGCCCAAGTACCTTCTTTAGTTAGACCTAGGTCTTTACCAAGTTTAAGACGAAGTGCACCTAGTGCCTCAGCAACGATGTTTGCTTTGTCTGCGCCAAATAGGATGATGTCGCCAGATTCCGCTTGAGTGCGATCTAGGATACCGTTGATCACGTCTTCGCTTAGGAATTTAGCTACTGGAGATTGGATACCTTCCATGCCTGCTGCACGGTCGTTAACCTTCATCCATGCTAGACCTTTCGCACCGTAGATACCTACGAATTCTGCGTAGCCGTCGATTTGCTTACGAGTAAGCTCAGCACCACCAGGTACACGGATAACTGCAACGCGACCTTTCTCGTCGTTTGCTGGACCAGAGAATACTTTGAACTCAACGTCTTTCACTAGGTCAGCAACGTCTACTAGTTCTAGTGGGTTACGTAGGTCTGGCTTATCAGAACCGAAACGACGAATCGCTTCGCTGAACGGCATTACTGGGAATTCACCTAGATCAACGTTCAGTAGCTCTTGCCACATTTCACGAACCATTTTCTCAGTCGTTGCACGAACTTGGTCAGCCGTCATGAATGACGTTTCGATATCGATCTGAGTGAATTCTGGTTGACGGTCAGCACGCAAGTCTTCATCACGGAAACACTTAACGATTTGGTAGTAACGGTCAAAACCAGACATCATTAGAAGCTGTTTGAATAGCTGTGGAGACTGAGGAAGCGCGTAGAAGCTGCCTTTGTGAACACGGCTAGGTACTAGGTAGTCACGAGCGCCTTCTGGTGTCGCTTTTGTTAGTACTGGTGTTTCGATGTCTAGGAAGCCGTTGTCATCTAGGAAACGACGAACAAAGCTAGACGCTTTAGCACGTAGCTTGATGCGGTCGCTCATTTCTGGACGACGTAGGTCTAGGTAACGGTACTTCAGACGTTGCTCTTCAGAGTTCTTTTGGTTGAAGTCTAGAGGCAGAACGTCAGAACGGTTGATGATTTCAAGACCTTTCGCAAGGATCTCAACTTCACCTGTTGCCATGTCTTTGTTTACTTGGCTTTCTGGACGAACGCGAACTTCACCAGTTAGCTTGATACAGAATTCATTACGAAGTGTGTTAGCCACTTCATACGCATCTGCCATATCTGGATCAACAACTACCTGAACGATACCTTCGCGATCTCGCATATCGATAAAAATAAGACCGCCTAAATCACGACGACGGTTAACCCAGCCGCAAAGTTCTACAGTTTGTCCTGCAAGGGACTTGTTCAGGTGACCACAGTAATGGGTACGCATAATGAAATTCCCAATCTCTCAAATATTGTTAACTACGCTCTGTCAGCCTCATTGCCGAGCAGAGTAAAGATCCATTTATACGCTGAAAGCCTATGAAAATCGACTACTCAACATACAATTAAGTGTGTTTTATCATTCATTGGTGTTTTTTAGTACAACAAATGTTCAAAAGCGCACCAAAGCGAAAAAATTGGTGGGGATTATAGCGTGAAATTACCCATTTCAGCAAAACTCTCGTAAAGTGGGCTCAGGAAAAAACGTAAAGCAAAGATATGGATAATTTACCCCTTCGACTTGGATTGACCATGTGGTCGCACAACCAGTGGCAACAAAGCTTTTATGGCAGTGGCACCAAACCCGCAGAGCGACTCGAAAAGTACGCGCAGGTGTTCCATACCGTAGAAGGCAACACCACCTTTTATGCCACACCGACGCTCAACACGGTGCAAAACTGGAAAGCCGCGACTCACGACGATTTCAAATTCACATTTAAGTTGCCAAAAGCCATTACTCACGAACAGATGCTCAGAGGTTGTGATGAGCAGTTGCGTGACTTTATGACGATCATGGAACCGCTTCATGAACGTGTTGGGCAATGGATGATTCAGCTCCCTGCTGCATTTGGTCCAGAAAACCTCGATAGATTAAAGAAGTTCTGTGCCAGCTTTCCACCGAATTTCCCACTTGGGGTTGAAGTTCGTCATATGGCGTTTTTCTCCAAAGGTGAAGAAGAACGTGCGTTGAATCAGTGGCTGTTAGAGAGCGGCATCGACCGCATTATTATGGACAGCCGCCCTGTATTCGCCGCGCAGCCGACGACTGAAGCGGTAATCGATGCCCACCAGAAAAAGCCTCGTGTTCCGGTGCATGCAATTGCAACCGCCAAGCATCCAATGATTCGTTTTATTGGCCATCCAGATATGGACGATAACCTGCGCTTTTTCGAACCTTGGTTGAAGAAACTGCCGATGTGGATTGAACAAGGCATTCAACCGTACTTGATGATTCACACACCAGATAACGTCTTAGCGCCAGAACTGGCTGAAAAGCTATATAAGCAGCTACAACTTAAGCTCTCACTGCCAAATTTGTCTGTATTTCCTGCCAACGATGGCAACTCGCAAATACAAATGTTTTAGACAAGCTTATAATTAAGCAAATGACAGAGGCGCGAATTTCCCATAAAATACGCGCCTTTTTTGATGCCTGACATTTCAGGCGGCTTGTATGCAGAGATTTGGTTATGAACCCTAAGAGCAATCCAGATACTATTTTTTCGGCTCCAATCGATAAAATTGGGGATTTCACGTTCGATGAACGCGTAGCGGAAGTTTTCCCTGACATGATTCAGCGATCGGTGCCGGGTTACAGCAACATCATTTCTGCAATTGGTATGTTGGCAGAGCGCTTTGTTAAGCCTCACTCAAACATCTACGACCTAGGTTGTTCTTTGGGTGCTGCTACGCTGTCTATGCGTCGTCATATCAAACAAGAAGGTTGCCAAATCATTGCAGTCGACAACTCTCCTGCGATGGTTGAACGCTGTAAGCTTCACGTCAACGCGTACCGCAGTGATACGCCAGTTGATGTAGTCGAAGCGGATATTCGCAATATCGAAATCGAAAACGCATCCGTTGTGGTATTGAACTTCACACTGCAGTTCCTTTCTCCAGAAGACCGCTATGCTCTACTAGAGAAAATCTACGCAGGTCTGCGCCCAGGCGGCATTTTGATTCTGTCTGAAAAGTTCGTGTTTGAAGATGAAGTGTCTAACGAGCTGTTGATTGACCTTCACCACGACTTTAAACGTGCAAATGGCTACAGCGAACTTGAGATCAGCCAAAAGCGTAGCGCAATTGAAAACGTGATGCGCCCTGATTCGAAGAAAGATCATAAAGAGCGTTTCGCAGAAATTGGTTTCTCAAGCTTTGACGTTTGGTTCCAGTGCTTTAACTTCGGCTCGATGTTTGCGATTAAATAGCGAGAAGCGAGA